>NZ_JBSXOP010000026.1:0-48628 GCF_056859535.1 Marinobacter sp. L-46 | reverse complement strand
AACGCTGGAAGCGAATCAAGGGGTTTGACCAACTGAAGCTGGTCGTGGACAACGTGCAGTTTCAGGATGGAATACAGGTGGAAGATCAATCTGGCAGGAACGCTGCCTGATGGTCATACACCAGATTTGACAATAACTCGTATTTCTCGGCTGTAGGCCATATCTCGATTTAACCCCGGCACAGCAACATCGGTATTAATGAACTGTACATTTTGAAGGGCGTGATACAGGAATAAACTGCTTTCTTCGGCGGAAATAAAATAGACGGTATCAATAGGGTAGAAATCGGCATTTACCCAGTAGACACTCCCAACATTGCCTTTTCTTCCAACTACGATACCAGGCCCTTTTACCAAGGCTTTCTCGTGGCTTCCTACCTCCCCACTTGATCCATAAACGAGAAATGGACCTGGCACACGCACTTCGGCTTTCAGTGCTTTTCCATAGTTAAGTGTTGCAATTTTCTTGAGTGGCTTCTTCTCCCACCCCTCCGGCACACCATCAATAATCTTAACTTGTTCATGTCCGGGAAAGCGCAAGTGAACAAACCATTCCTGGTACAGCAGGCGAGCAGATTCTTCCAACAACTGGATACGGCGGCGGTTGTTTGTGATTAGATCGTCGTAAGGGGAAATCAACTCTTCAACAGCGGCCTGAAGAGCGTGGTCTTTTGTACATATTACATTGCGAGCATGGAGATCATTACGATTCACGCCCGGCACAGCTGCCTTATCACTTTTCATTCCCTTCAAAACTGATTGAAGGAAGTAATACACAAACTTAGGTCTGTTACCCTTAAAGTTCTGCACATACAAAGCAGTATTTAACGGCCAACACTCTCCTTCAACGTAATAGACCTCTCCTAAAGTACCATATCGACCGGTTACTACAGCAGGGCCATCGACTTTGGCGGTATTGTGGTATCCAGTAATGCCCGAGGAAGAAACAACAGGAACATCGCCATTCTTACGGGCAGAATTAGGTAAGTCATAGCCTCTTTTTAAAGTCAATATTTCTCCAAGCTGACATTCCGTCCAACTCATACCCCCAACTCCTCAAAGTTACGGGTAATCTTTTCGGCCAACTCTGCCGCTTCAGCATTTAAACCTTGCAACTCAATATGAATATCGCGCAATTTTTCTTCAAAATCGAAGTCTTCATCCACCTCTTCCGGTGCTACACCCACGTAGCGGCCCGGCGTCAGGCTCCAGTCCGCGGCTTCAATTTCCTTGATATCCACCAGTTTTACTAAGCCTTCCACATCGCGCAGCTTACCTTCCGGGAAGCGACTTAGCAGCCAATGGGCCTGTTTATAGAAGTAGCGCACCTGCTTGAGTTGCTCTACTGCCAGCTTGCGGGCTTCATCAGCGGCTTTCTTAAGGTTGTTGCGACCTCGACCATTTAACAGCGTGCTGTCCCACAGCTCGCTGTCTTTGGCGTTATTGGCTTCGGCCAACTCAATCACGCGAGTTGCCAGCTTGTAGGCCAGGTCGATTTCTTTAATCAAGTTTCGGCTTTGTTCCGACAGGTCTTTCAAACAAGCATCTTTGTCGATGAAGTCCAGCAAGCTGGCAGCATCGTTATAGTCGTTTTCATTCCACCACTTTTGCAGGTCGTTCGTCAGGACTTGAAATGCGGACCAGCCGCCCTCTACAGAGCCTTTGGCATTTAAGTAATCGACATAGGGCTCAACACTAATGCCGTCTTGCTCCAGCTTTTCCATAAAGGGCTTAAAGGCTTGGTCGAGTTTTCCCAACTGAGTGATAAAGTCTGGTACCGGCTCGCAGGCTAACTCTTCAGAATTTTCACAATAGCGAGCTTCAAAAATGGCTTTGTCGATATACCGCTGCACCAATTCAACAAACCGCTCGCCGTCGCCACGGTAGAGCCAGACCACAGCGGTCAGGTTTTGCTGCTGTTCCGGGCTGAAGTCGTAAATCTTGCGGGTGACTTTGCGATAGACGTTGCGGGCATCCAGCATTAACACCTTGTCTTTCAGATGCGCGGGTTTGTTTTTATTCAGGAACCACAACTGGCAAGGAACCGAGCGTGTATAGAAGAAGTTACCGCGAATATCGACCATGATGTCCACATGGCCTGTTTTCACCAACTGCTCGCGCACCTTGGCTTCGTCCCGCCCGGCACTGGAGGCCTGGGACGACATAACAAAGCCCGCCCGGCCTTTTTCGTTCAGGTAGCTGTAGAAATACTGAATCCACAGATAATTCGCGTTGCTGACCTTTTTGTTTTTGTTGACACCCGGCAAACCAAAGGGCAGGCGGCGCTTATCACCTTTGACTTTGTCTGCGTCGACCTCATCCACGTTAAAAGGCGGGTTTGCCATCACATAATCGACGGTGCCGAAGAGGCCTTCGTGGGGGTCGTTGTAGTAGGTAATGGCGGCTTCACCACCTTCCACATTGCCTTCCAATCCATGCACCGCCAGGTTCATTTTGGCCAGGCGCGTAGTAACCCGGTTTTTCTCGTGGCCGTAGAAAGTCAGCTCGTGCGGGTCTTGCGCGTGTCGCTCCATAAAGTGGGCGCTTTGTACAAACATGCCGCCAGAACCACACGCCGGGTCAAAGATTTTGCCGTGATCCGGCTCCAGCACATTCACAATCAACTGTACTAACGAGACCGGGGTAAAGAATTCACCACCATCGTGCGCCCCCTGATCGGCAAACTGGGTGAGGAAGTATTCGTAAATACGACCAAAAATATCCCCCGTAGCCTTCTTTAATTCTTCCGGATTGAGCGTACGTAGCAGCATGCCCAACACGTCGTTGGGAATATTGTTGTATTCCTGCTTGGGTAGCTGATTGCGCAGGTTGGTGTAATCAGCCTCAATAGATTCCATGGCATGGATAATCGCTTCCGCGCGGTTATCGGCATCAGTCAGGGCAATCAGGTAGTCGAACTGCGCTTCCGGCTTGAGGTAGATAGCGCTCTTTTTAGAGAAGTCTTCTTTGGTAAGCTCGCGGGTTTTACCACCGCGACTGGGCAGAGTTGCGACAATCTCGTCCTTAACTGATAGATAGCGACTGTAGGCATGGCGCAGAAAGATCAGCCCCATCACCGGCAAGAAGTACTCATTGCTAGCCAGCTCGGAGTTGGCGCGTAAGGTATCAGCCGATTTCCACAGGCGTTTTTCAATCGCTTCGATATTTTCCAGTTGTGCCATGGGGCCGGATTCCTAGTTATCTTCTGATTTATTCGGTTCACTGACACTGGCGCGGTTGTGCTGGGCGACAATATATTGCTCCAGCTCACTTTGCTTGAATCGCCAGGAGTTACCCACCTTGAAGCCTGGTAGTTGGCCACTTGCAGCCAGCCGGTATATGGTCCGCTCGTTAACCTTGAGGTAGTCAGCCACGTCCTTGATGGTCAGTATGGGGTCACTCATGACGAGAAATCTCACCAGTGTCGAAAAAGTACAGGACTGTCAATTTAAAGGATCTGGGAGGGATATCAAGCAAGACGGGTATTCAGGCATTTTGATTGCCAAACAGTCGCTGGAAATCGGCGCTGAAATTGGCGGGCAGGTCTTTAAAGTATTTCCAGTACTCAACCAGGCCATTGATGGTTTTCATGTCCGTATGGCCGCTGTCCAGCATGATTTTGAGCAGTTCTAACGTCGGCATGACCTGCGCATCGAATGCCTCAGCCAATTCGGTCATATCCTGGTCATCCGTCACCACCGGAACACCTAGTTCTAGCGCATAGGAGATATACCATGCATCAACTTTGGACGGACCCGGCAATTCTGTTTGCACATAATCCCAGACGTATTCAAACGTTTGTTGGATGGATTTTTTCTGCTTTCTTCCAACATTAGGGAAGTGTTTGCGATTCTCGGAGAATTCTTGCTCGTCCACCCAGGGAAATTTGCTTTGAAGCTTTGTACTTGCAAGCTCTTCGTTCAGCTCAGGCAGGATATACAGGCTGTACTCGTTATCACCAAAGGGCACGAACAGTAAGGGACGTATGGTTTTGGCCAACCTTAGGTAGGCATTGGTATCAACGAGGATTTTCGATTGCGACATCAGGTCAACTCTGTGTGGATACTCCGTGCATCAAGTAGTGGCATATCCAGCACAGTTTGAACGAAACCCGGCCCCTTACCGTGCTCCTTTAGGTATTTTCTAAGCAGGTCGAAAAATGGGGTTTCGAATGCGTCCTCTGCCTTCTCAATGTAGCTTCGGGCACTTGGCTTGCCATGATCGTCAAGCGCTGTACCTCCGAATAACGCAACACTGAGGTTTTTATATCTTTTATTGAAGTTAGTTACAGCGCCTGGGAAAGCGGATTTACTCAGCTGTATCTCTGGCCGGCCAGTTGCTTTGGCATATTTTTTCACCTGACCAATCACCGTATAAGGCGATATCATCAATTGGTCAGCCAAGCTAATAACATGTGCAATTTTAGCAGCAGAAGACGGCTTCGCTTTGATTGAAGCATATGCCTGCTCAGCTAACTCATGAGGGTATAGTAGGCTCGCAGCAAATGCATCAGCAAAATCTTCAGCCTCGTCTCCTTCAAGGCTTGGTGACAAGCAATGCCCCAGCTCATGAGCCATCCAAAACTTAAAATCGTGGATATTGGTATCGAGATTTAGATACACCCATGTGGTTTGGGAATCTGGTAGGTATATGTGCACCGCATTTTCATGTACTTTTTTTGCGCCCCACATTACGGGCACTACAACGGCCTGTAGCTCACTGAATCGACGGATCAGGTGTGTGAAGTCCACACACTCTACCGGGCCAAGATTAATATCTTCTCTAACCTTCGCTGTTACAGCGCGGAGGTAGTCATAATCACAGTTCGGCGACTTAAGTACCGGCGGCATTTCAAAGGTGTCAAACGGCAGGTAAGGTACGAGGTGACGCAAGAAACGCCCGATTTCCTGGGCTTTTTCGATATGATGATCTTTTGTTTTTGTGCCACGCATTTTTCGAAATGCCACTTTCGGCGCGGCCGGGTCGTCTCTTATGACTAACTCATCGAAAGACAAGTTCAGCAGCTTGCCCAACTGAAGAAGTTTATTCGGACGGGGAAAAGATTTTGCGTTTAGCCATTGAGAAACGGCTTCTTTAGACACACCTAAAGCATCGGCAACGGCAGTTTGGCTAAGCCCCGCCTTTTCGATCGCCTGTTGAGCTTTATTAAGATTCAGTCTTTTTTGCATGCGCAAAGTATATGCTGAGGTCAAGTTTTGTCAAGTTTGTTACGTGTAGATAGAACAACCGCCTGACCGATTGCCTCTACCAGTTAATCCTAGCTCCTATATCCACAGAATCGAACGCGCACCGGCTTAAAAGCAAAAAGCCGAGCGTCTTGCCCGGCTTTTTGTTGAGAACAACTCTCATCGGTGACAACTTATGCGCAAAACGGTGACACTTTATGGGCTAAAAATGTCACCTTATGGGTGAACCTACAATCAAACCGCCACGTCTGCCATATTGCCGTAGGCTTCCAGCCAGGCCCGGCGGTCTGAGGCCCGCTTCTTGCCCAGCAGCATATCCATACGCTCGTCGGTGTCATCACCGTCTTCCAGGGTCAGCATCACCAGGCGGCGGGTATCCGGGGCCATGGTGGTTTCCCGCAACTGAAGCGGGTTCATCTCACCCAGGCCCTTGAAGCGGGTTACCTGAAGCTTGCCCCGGCGCTTCTCGGCTTCCAGCCGGTCAATAATGCCCTGTTTCTCGTGCTCATCCAGGGCGTAGAAGGTTTCCTTGCCCAGATCCACCCGGTACAGCGGCGGCATGGCGACAAACACATGGCCGGCGGAGACCAGCGGCCGGAAGTGCTTCACGAACAGCGCACACAGCAGGGTGGCAATGTGCAGGCCGTCGGAGTCGGCATCGGCCAGGATGCACACCTTGTTGTAGCGCAGGCCGGTCAGGTCGTCAGAACCGGGGTCTACCCCGATGGCAACGGCAATGTCGTGGACCTCCTGGGACGCGAGGATTTCACCGGAATCTACCTCCCAGGTATTCAGGATCTTGCCCCGCAGCGGCATGACCGCCTGGAATTCCCTGTCCCGGGCCTGCTTGGCAGAACCGCCAGCCGAGTCCCCTTCCACCAGGAACAGCTCCGAGCGATTGGTGTCCGAGCCGGAACAGTCGGCCAGTTTGCCGGGCAGAGCCGGGCCGGAGGTGACTTTCTTGCGGGCTACTTTCTTGCTGGCCCGCAGACGGCGCTGGGCATTGCTGATAAACAGCTCGGCCAGTACCTCGGCGATGTCGGTATGCTGGTTCAGCCACAGGCTGAAAGCATCCTTGACCACGCCAGATACGAACGCCGCGGCTTCGCGGGACGACAAACGCTCCTTGGTCTGGCCGGAGAACTGGGGTTCCTGCATCTTGAACGAGAGCACATAGGCCACCCGCTCCCAGATATCTTCCGGTGACAGCTTAACGCCCCGGGGCAGCAAGCTGCGGAACTCGCAGAATTCCCGCATGGCTTCGAGCAGGCCGGTACGCAGGCCGTTTACGTGGGTGCCGCCCTGGGCGGTGGGAATCAGGTTCACGTAGCTTTCCATCACCGCGTCGCCGCCTTCCGGCAACCACTGGATGGCCCAGTCTACGGCTTCTTTGTTACCGGAGAAGCTGCCAGTAAACGGTTCCAGCGGGACCGCTTCGATATCCGCCAGGGCCGTGCGCAGATAATCCCGCAGGCCGTCCTCGTAGAACCACTCGTCTTTTTCGCCGGTCTTTTCCTGCAGGAAGGTCACCCGAAGGCCCGGGCACAGTACGGCCTTGGCGCGCAGGTTATGGCGCAGGCGGCTGACCGAGAAATTGGGGCTGTCGAAGTATTTCGGATCCGGCGTGAACTTCAGGCGGGTACCGGTGTTGCGCTTGCCAACGGTGTCGACCACTTCCAGCTCGGAAGCCTTATCGCCGTTGGCGAAGGTCATCCGGTGCAACTGGCCGTCACGCTTGATCAGCACTTCCAGGTGGGTAGACAGGGCATTCACAACCGAGACACCCACACCGTGCAAACCACCGGAGAAGTTGTAGTTACCTTCAGAGAACTTGCCGCCGGCGTGCAGGCGGGTCAGGATCAGTTCGACCCCGGGCACGCCCTGTTCTTTGTGAATATCGACGGGCATCCCCCGGCCGTCGTCTTCCACGCTCAGGGAATTGTCACTGTGAAGCACTACGTCGATTCTGCGGGCGTGGCCGGCCAGTGCCTCATCCACACTGTTGTCGATCACTTCCTGAGCCAGGTGGTTGGGCCTTGAGGTGTCGGTGTACATGCCCGGGCGCTTGCGCACCGGGTCCAGGCCACTGAGGACTTCAATAGCGTCGGCGTTATATTGTTGCTGGCTCATAGGGACGGCATGACTCCGCAATTGGTCGTGAAAGCTGAGCCATAGCTTAGGGATTCACGCTGAAAGATCAACGGTTGTTTTGTGCCGGTGCCGGACCGCGTCACTTTCCAGCGGTTTTGACGATGGGCTGAGGCGTAAGGCCAGACACTTCCAGCCTTTGCCAGTGGTCGCCCTTCACCGCCAGCACCACACAAGGTGAGGTAATCACCTGCGCCACCATCATATCCGGTGCCGGTGAATTCACCTGCATGGCCAGTTTCAGTACTGGCTCCTGCCACTGGACATCCTGCAGGCCGACACTGTAGCCGGCCGTAGGTTTCTGCCCCAGAGTCACGATAATGAGCTGCTCTGACGCCAGGTCCACCTGCCGGATTACGCCAGTGGCCATATTCTGGCCACTGACACCCAACAGGTTCTCCAGCGCTTCCGGCGAGCTGACCGGCGCCACACCGGGACCAGTCAGGCCACAATGGGCCGACTGGGTAACCTGCCGCACCTGCGGCGCAGGCTGGGCTTCCCTGGGGGCATTGGCACTGCAGGCCGCCAGCAGCGTGGCAGCGAGTACTGCGGTTGCAGGTTTAAGGGGAAATCGGTTCATTGCGTCATCCTGGTTCGATTGTCGGCCGGGCCGGTTTGTGTCTTGGGAGTCCTCAGCTGATACCCCTGAAAGCCGGGCCGGGGCAGTATATCCGGTGAAGCCGCAGAAATCGTGGGCCGGGAAAAACCGGTAGTCAGGCGGATATCGGAGAGGCTTTGGCCTTCCTCGATGGTGATCACCTCCCGCAAGCCGGTAATCGGATACTCGGCGCAGGCCTCGCCCGGCTGGCAAATGATTCCGTCACCATCCAGGTCACTGCCGGCTACAAGATAGTAGTCTCCCGGGCGCACCTCGCGAAGCTGCTGCGGCTCTTCGCCATCGTCGTTCTCGAAACGGAACGAATAGACGCCGTTTTCCGCATCCAGGGTCACCTGGGATTCGGCCATATACAGGTTATCTTCATTGGGCTCGGTGTTAACCAGCAGCACAAAGTGCCGGCCGGCGTTTCGGGCCTGTTCGTCGCTGACCAGCTGGCCGGCCTGTCACCCAGCGACAGGTTGGAAACATTACCATCGCCGAAAACGCTGAGCTCAACCGATACGCTCTGCTCGCCCTCGTTGCTGAGTGACACCAGGGCCGGCGATGCCGAAAGAATGGTATCCGCAAAGGCACCGACGAACCGGAGCCTCCGCCACCACAGCCGGCCAACACCGCCATCCCTGACACCAGAACCATAGATCGACTTAGATATTGCACGGGGCATGTTTTCCGTTATCAACAGGTTTACCGGTTATACGGCCAATCTTCCGTGACCGACCCTTACAGGCATATTGCACCAGCCTGATCGTAAAAAAACCCGCGAGAGCAGAGCTTCGCGGGTTTTTTATGCTACTGCGCTTATAAAGCGTAGAAAAGCATGGGCACAAACGCCACCAGTAACAGCGTGGGTACCATTACCGCCAGCGGCAACAGCAGGCGCTGATAGCGATGCCAAAAGGAACCGGTGCGCTCGGCAGCCAGCACTTCGGTTTCGCCTACCACTTGCCGGGTCAGCAGGTGATTGAGGGCCACCGGCGGGCTCAGATAACCCAGCTCGAACGCCACCAGGCACACAATCCAGAAGTGCAGCGGGTCGATACCAATCTGGATAGCCGGCTGGGCGATGGTAGCCGATACCAGGATAACGGCACCGAACGGGTCCATCACCATGCCGATCACGGTCAGCATCAGCACGATCACCATCATGGCCAACCAGGGGCTGGTCAGGCTTTCGGGGAACAGAGCGTGTACGATATCGGAACGCTCCAGAATACCACCCAGGCAGATCGAGAAACCGATCAGGGCCAGCAAGGCGCCGATATGTACGGCCGAATCACTGGCAGCAGAGCTGCTGCGATCGAAGAACGCCTGGGTTCTGGACTGGCCGGTTTCCTGGCCTGCCTTGCCGGCATCCAGCATCACGACAGCCAGCATCACCAGCGGCAGAATCAGTGGCGCACTGTATTCATTGAACTGAAGCCCGAGTACAACCCAGATGACCAGGATTACGGCGGCTGCGGTCAGGGCATAGGGAATCAGGGGGCCAAGCTCACGCACGGCTGCACGAAAGGCACCCGGGGCCGGCCGCGGTTTCCAGTTACCTTCGGTCTTGCAGACGATGAAGGAGAACAGGGAAGCCGACATAATGAACACCCAGAAGCCCCAACCATACATCTCGGTGGTGGTGACTTCCTTGTTCAGTGCCGCGACCACCACGATCAGCAAGCAAGGATTCAGCACCACACCCAGGCTGCCGGACATCGCCGTGGTCGCCAGCGACAGCTGCCGGCCTGCACCGGCGCGACGCAGCTCGTCGTACACCACCCCGCCAACGGCAAGGATGAAGATACCGGAGGCGCCGGTGAAGGCCGTCGGGAAAGCGGTGGCGAAGATAATCACCGAGGCCAGCATGGGTGCAGGCAGGTTGAACGGCTTGAGCACATTCAGCAACAGCTCCGGCACCCGGGTCTGCTTGAGCATCATGCCCACCAGCACATACAGGCCGATGTTGATGAACATGGACGACAGGTTCGACATCATGCCGAAGTAAATCGCCAGGCCTGAGCTGTAGCCGTCTACAAAGAAGAAGTAGCTCATGGCGATCAGGCCCATGGTGCAGTACAGCGGCACCACCAGCCCCGACGACATGGCAAGGGAGCCGGCTTTCATGCGCTCCGGCACGAACAGGAACCGGATGGCATTGATCACCATGAACAGCCCGAACACCAGCGACCAGGCATATTGCAGGATTATGGTGTCACCGGACCCCGGGGATGCCTGCAGTCGCCCGACATAGGCACTGAGGGACAGCAGCATCAGCCCGTTCACCACAAACTGGGAACCCTGGCTCAGGCGCCATTCCGCCCGGTTTCTCGGCAAGCGCAAGGCAATGTGGTCCGCATCCAGCGCCGAGATGGCCGCGGCCATGGCAAACATGCCAATGAACAGGAACTTGGTCAGGTCGATGTTCTTGAGCAGAAAGTCCGCCAGCCCCTGTTCGATATCCTTGAACACACCCAACGCCCAGGTGGCATGCTTCTGGTTTTCGGCGAACTGCAGGTGACGCTGCTCACACAGGGCCAGGTTGCTTTGCAGGGACTTGCGGATAGCTTCCGGGTCAGGCGGAGAGCTGAACAGATCGTCCGGGTCCGGCTTGTAGGCGGCTACCCGGCGTTCCACTTCCGTGTCGATATCAACAAACAGGTTACAGGTAGGCTCGGTTGCATCCGGGTTGAGCAGGTAATAATTGGGCCATACCTGCTCGCCTACCCACAGAAGCCTGGAATGGAGCGAGTTGCCCATTCCCAGCGCCAGGGTCGCCAGAAGTAACAGCAGCAGGATTACCCCGTGCAGCCTGTGCACGGGGTAGAGCGTCCTTGCGCCGGTAGCGGTCATCGCTCGCCAGTTCATCGTCAGTGTCTCCGATTATTCCCGGTTAGCCGCGGTGCACTCGGAAGCACCCGGGTTGCTGGCACAACGGATCTTGCTCAGCAGGCTCATCATTTTCGGGTGATAGACACTCGGTGCGTTGTTCACACCGTCACGCATCTCCAGGCGGTTCTCGCGGAACATTTCCTGGTAGCCGGTGATGTCTTTCTCGGGAATACGAATCCACTGCTCGTCCGGAATACCCTCTTCCTGGCCCTGGATCAGGTTCATGGCCTGCGGGTACATACCCCAGGCAACATCACGGGCTTTCTGGGCGGCGTCGTCGTCCAGCACTTCGTCACGGGCAACAATCTGGATGGTCAGCTGGGCCAGCGGGTAATCCACAATGCCGCCCTTGTCGCCAATCCCCTTGTACAGCTCCAGCGCCTCGTAGGCGAAGGCCGGGGCATAGGCTGCATCAACCGAGCCGTTGTTAAACTTGCCGGCAAAGTTGGTGATATCGGAGGGCACCACGGTGGCCTTCACGTAGTTCACCATGTGGATGGCGTCTTTCTGGTAGTCCAGGGTCGCCATGCGCTTACCGGCCAGTTCACCGGCGGTGTCGATGCTGCGGTCGTTCACGAACAGGTAACCGGCACCGGCCGGCACAATACCCAGAACTTCATAGCCGCCGTCTTTCATCAGCGGCGCCGCCTTGGCCTGGGCCAGGGTGGCCAGCAGGGTTTTCAGGTCGTCGTAGGTGGGGATGGCACCCACGGCACTGATGCTACCGGTGAACTTGTTGAACGGACGGATACGGATATCGGTAGCCGCTACCGCATCACACTGGCCGGCATTGAAGTCGCCTACGGCCACGCCTTCATCGGTGTAAGGCTTGAGCTCGAAGTCCACACCGTGGGCTTTCATTTCCAGAGCGTAGTCTTTTACCAGGTTATACACATCGCCATTGGCGCCGATGACATCGAACACGCACATGGAAACGGTCTGGGCTGAAGCCAGCGGTGCGGCCACAGCAAGGGACAAAGCGGCAAGGGATTTGCGGATCATGACGACCTCCGGGTCATTCTTGTGTTTGTGGATAAGGCTTTCGTGCCGGACGGCGCTGCTACAGCAGGCCGTCCAGGTCCATGGTTTCAACGTTTTCGGTGCTGCATTCCGGGCTCATCTTGCCGAAGTAGCTCTTCGGCGTGCGGTGCCCGTAATTGGCGGTCCAGTGCTTGTCAGACGAGAAGGTCACAACGCCCCGGGCCACCTCATCAACCAGTCGGTACTCGTCCCACACCTCGATACGACCGTCCGCCTCTGCGAAGCTGGCGATGGCATCGGCCAGTACCTGCGGGCGACCGAAGGTCTCAGCCGCTACAGCCTGCAAAGCGTGGGAAGCGCGCATACCGGTTTGCACACCCAGCTCGGCGCTGTTCTCCAGCACCTGCCAGGGGTCGGGGGCGAGTTCCGGACGGGTATCCGGCAGCAGCAGCCACACCAGTGCACGAAGGGCATTGGGCAAGCCGCCCCATTTTTCGTTGTCTACACACTGGGCTGCCCGCTCGGCCTGGGGCGCAATGTTGCGGGGCACGCCAGCCATGGCGCCGGAGTTGGAATCGTTCACGATCGCCTGCATACCGGCCAGCAAACCAAGCAGGAAGGTCAGCTCGTCCTGTTCGCTGAACAGGAACGGACATTCCAGGGGTTCTGCCGAAGGATCAAAATCGTAGGCCGCCATCGCACGCTGGAAAGCCTGGTAACGGCGCTTCGCGGTCTGGGCGTGCAGTCGCTTGGCCTTTTCACGGGCATCCTTGGCGGCAGGAACGTCACCGCTGTAATCGGCCCGCAGGAAATCAAGCTCGGCTTCCCAGGTGCGGTATTCCATGCAGTTGGCTGCCAGCAGCATCAGCAGGGAACCGGTGGTATCCGGTGCAGAGGTTACCCGGGAGAATGAATACATGAGGGGGTCGACACCCTCGCCCAGGGCGCAGGCCATCTTCGGATCCGACATCTGCATCACGTAGGGTGTTGCTTCAGACTCCGAGTAATTGGAAAGCACCACGCCAGTGGTGGTGTAGATCGGGTTTGCAGAACAGCCGGCCAGCAACAGCACGGCCCCCGCGGTCGCTGTCTGGCGAAGGCGAGACGGGCAAGCACGCATGTAAGAAAACAGTGAGGAGATCATAGTTCGACGACCTTTCTTGCTTTGTTGTTGTGGGTGCAAGAATGCGGCGATTGCTGTCAGACAGAAATGGCTCGATTGCCGAAATGGATATGCCGATCAGGCCAATGGCCTGAATGGAAATCAAGAAAAGAGAAATTTATTGATATAAAACAATAGGTTTTGAATCAGCCAAAAATCAGGGGACACAGAAAATTTTTTAAGTATGTGAATGAATATTTTACAACTTCATAATTGCGAGCACCTGATCAGTCAACCCGTCGAGCGTTAATCCGCCCCGCTCCGGCCGGTACCAGGTCACCGTCCAGCTCAGGGCCCCGGTCAGCATCCGGCGCACAATGAACGGTTCCGCATCGATACTGCCCTCCGTGCGCAGTTGCTCCAGCACCGATAGCCACAGGCCTTCATAGTGATCCCGCAGGGCCAGTACTTCCGCCTGCGATTCCTCAGACAAGCTCCGCCACTCATACACCAGCACCGCCATGGCCTCACCGGTCTGGCCGTTGATGGACTCCAGCTCGGCCCGCACCAGCGCCCGGAGCTTCTCCCGCAGGGTGCCCGCCTGCTCCATGGCCGCGTACATCAAGGCGGTATTGAGGCGAATGGTCTCCACCATCACCGCTTTCAGGATTTCTTCCTTGGTTCGGAAGTGATGAAACAGGCTGCCAGACTGGATACCTACTGCTGCTGCCAGGTCGCGCACTGTGGTGCGCTCGTAGCCTTTGTCCCGGAATAACCTGGCCGCCTCTTTCAACAAGCGCCCGCGAGCACTGGCGGGGTCGGAAACAAGCTGTTCGGCGATGAGGGACTGAAGAATCTCGTTCTGGTTCACAAAGGCCATCCGGTTGTCTTGCTGGGACTTTTTATTCTACCCGAGATTTGCCTGTTTACAAACCAAGCGCTTGCTTGGTATTGTCGATGACATCGTTGCACCAGTCCGCAATCGCCGGGCGCAAAGAGCAAGGCAAACAACATGGCACAACCCGACAAACCTATCCGCATCGGCTGCTCCGCCGCTTTCTGGGGCGACACGGAAACCGCCGCCGCCCAGCTGGTTCATCAAGGCAACATTGATTACCTGGTGGCCGATTACCTGGCCGAGATCACCATGTCGATCATGGCCGGCCAGAAGATGAAAGACCCGGCTCAGGGTTATGCCCGGGACTTCGTTGAAACCGTCATGGCTCCGCTGCTGGGCGACATCAAGAAGCAAGGCATCCGGGTGCTGACCAACGCCGGCGGCGTGAACCCGGTCGCCTGCCGCGATGCCTTGCAGGCCCTGTGCGAGCAAGCGGGCGTGGACCTGAAAATCGCCGTGGTGCTGGGCGATGACCTTCTGTTGAAGAAAAAGAAACTGGCCGACGCCGGCATCACCGAGATGACCACAGGCCAGCCTTTCCCGGCCATGATGGTGAGCCTTAACGCCTACCTGGGCGCACCTGGGCTGGTGGCTGCACTGGAACAGGGGGCTGACATCATCATTACGGGTCGGGTAGCTGACAGCGCCTTGGTACTGGCGCCGCTGGTGCATGAATTCGGCTGGAGCTGGAACGATTACGACAGGCTTGCCCAAGGCAGCCTGGCGGGGCATTTGCTGGAATGCGGCGCCCAGTCTACCGGCGGCAACTTTACCGACTGGGACCAGGTGGCCGACGGCTACGCCAATATGGGGTTTCCGATAGCCGAGGTCAGCGCTTCCGGCGACTTTGTGATCACCAAGCCAGAAGGTACCGGTGGCCTGGTCAGCCTGGGCACCGTGAGCGAACAGCTGGTGTACGAGATTGGTGACCCACGGGCTTACCTGCTGCCGGATGTGACCTGTGATTTCACCCAGGTGACGCTGGAAGAGATCGGCAAGGACCAGGTTAGTGTTACTGGCGCGAAGGGCCTGCCGCCAACCGACAGCTACAAGGTATCCGGCACCTGGCCGGATGGCTTCAAATGCACGGTCACCTTCCTGCTGGCAGGCATCAATGCCAAGGCGAAGGCGCAGAAAGTGGCCGAAGCCATTCTGGCGAAGACATCCGCGATGTTTGCCGAGCGTGGCCTGCCGGACTATTCCGAAACCAGCATCGAGCTGTTGGGTACCGAAACCACTTACGGCGCCCAAGCCCGGGGCGACCAGTGCCGGGAGGTGGTGGTGAAGATAGCCACTGCGCATCCGAAGAAAGAGGCCCTTGTGCTGTTTTCGAGGGAGATTGCTCAGGCCGCGACGGGCATGGCGCCGGGGATCACCGGCATTGTTGGTGGCCGGCCGACGGTGTGGCCGAAGATTCGTTTGTTCTCCTGTCTGGTGCAGAAGTCTGAAGTATCGGTTTCCGTGGACCTGGCGGGCGAGAAATCGACCGTCGAGGTGGCTTGTGAGGGTGGTTTTGATAGCAACGCCCTGCCCCCTGAGCGGGAATCCCGGACGGAGGTTTCAACAGACACGACGGTGCCGCTGATCAAGCTGGCCTGGGCGCGGTCTGGTGATAAGGGAGATCACAGCAATATCGGGGTGATTGCGCGGGATCCGGAGTTTTTGCCGTTTATTGAGGCTGCGTTGACGGAGCAGGCGGTGGCGCAGTGGATGAGTCATACGCTGAATCCGGAGTCTGGCAAGGTGACGCGCTGGGCGATGCCGGGGCTGAATGCGTTCAATTTCTTGCTGGAGCACAGTCTGGGTGGCGGTGGTGTGGCTTCGCTTCGGATTGATCCGCAGGGTAAGGCGTTTGCTCAGCAGTTGCTGGAGTTTCCGGTGCCTGTGCCTGATGGGCTGATATCCCAGTGAACTCACTTTATTCGCTTCGGTGCAAGCACCCCAGCGGGGGTTGGCCTTACAAAAAGCGCTCCTTCGGCACATCCCTGTGGCGCTTGTCTTCGGCCATCCATGGCCTACGAAATTTTTGTAAGGCCAACCCCCGCTGGCGCGCCCAGACAATATTCCCGGATTCGACAGGTCTCAAAAGGAAAGTTTTATGAGTTATCAATCTGTACTTCGCCCCGGCTTGTTTGAAGGCCAAGTGTTTATTGTCACCGGAGGCGGTTCGGGTATTGGCCGTTGCACGGCTCACGAACTGGCGTCGCTCGGTGCTCGGGTTGCGCTGGTGGGTCGTAAGCAGGAAAAGGTGGACGCGGTTAAGGCCGAGATTGAGGCCGACGGCGGCATTTCCAGCGCCCACGCTTGCGATATTCGCGAGGAGGAGTCGGTCAAGGCGACGGTGAAGGCCATTATTGAGACCCACGGCGGTCTGAACGGGGTGG
This sequence comes from Marinobacter sp. L-46, assembly GCF_056859535.1. Lineage (NCBI taxonomy): Bacteria > Pseudomonadati > Pseudomonadota > Gammaproteobacteria > Pseudomonadales > Marinobacteraceae > Marinobacter > Marinobacter sp. L-46. The sequence continues at coordinate 32,416 of NZ_JBSXOP010000026.1, read as the reverse complement.
TGAACAATGCCGGCGGGCAGTTTGCGTCGCCGTTGACGGGGATTAATCAGAAAGGTTGGGAAACGGTGGTGCGCACCAATCTGACCGGCGGTTTTCTGATTTCCCGGGAGGCCTATACCCAGGCGTTAAGTAAAACCGGTGGTTCGATTGTGAACATTGTGGCGGATATGTGGGGTGGTATGCCGGGCATGGGCCACTCAGGGGCCGCACGGGCCGGGATGGTGAATTTTACCCAGACGGCGGCGGTTGAGTGGGCGCCTTCCGGGGTTCGGGTGAATGCGGTGGCGCCGGGGTGGATTGCTTCCAGCGGTATGGATAACTACCCGGCTCATATGAAGTCGTGGATCAAGAGCCTGGCGGATGCGGTGCCGATCAAGCGGATGGGGACGGAGTCGGAGGTGAGTTCGGCTATCTGTTTCCTGCTTAGCCCGGGCGCGGCATTTATCAGTGGTGACTGCCTGCGGATTGACGGGGCGGCATCTCAGGGCGGGCGTGTTTGGCCGATGCCGAAGGCGAAGAACAATGAGCCCTATAACGGCTTCCATCGGGCGGTAACGCCGAAAGTATTGAGTGACGACTGAGGATTTCCCATGCAGGTACTGGAAACAACAATAAGCCCCCAGTCCGACGAGTTCCGGGCCAATGTCGAGGCCATGGAGGCGCATATCTCGACTTTCCGGGATGTGGAGCAGAAGGTTCTGGACCTGGCGGAGTCGGCCCGGGAGAAGTTTACCAAGCGGGGCAAGCTGCTACCGCGGGACCGCATCAATCGGCTGCTGGATCGTGGCAGTGAGTTTCTGGAGCTGTGTTCACTGGCCGGTTACAAGATGCACGATGACAAAGACGGTTCCATGGCTGGCGGCGGTATTATTGCCGGCATAGGCAGAGTAGCCGGAGTACGCTGCTTGGTGGTCGCAAGCAACAGCGCCATCAAGGGCGGAACCATTACCCCCGCCGGTCTGGACAAGACCCTGCGTCTGCAGCAGATCGCCATGGAGAACAAGCTGCCGGTGGTGTCGCTGTCGGAATCGGGTGGCGCCAACCTGAACTACGCCACGGACATTTTCGTGCTGGGCGCCCGAGGCTTTGCCAACCAGGCCCGCATGTCGGCTGCCGGTATTCCGCAAGTAACGGTGGTTCACGGCAACGCCACCGCCGGTGGTGCCTATCAGCCGGGCCTGTCCGATTACGTGATCACCGTGCGCGAGCAGGCCAAGATGTTCCTGGCCGGCCCGCCACTGCTGAAAGCGGCCACCGGTGAAATCGCCACCGATGAAGAACTCGGCGGCGCAGAAATGCACGCCACCGTGGCCGGCACCGCTGAATACCTGGCCGAGGACGACGCCGATGGCATCCGCCAGGCCCGGGAGATTCTCGGCGCCCTGCCCTGGAACGAAAACCTGCCGCTGCGCAAGAAGCCACATTGGGATGAGCCGCTGTATCCGGCGGACGAACTGCTGGGCGTAATTCCTTCCGACGCCAAGAAGCCCTACGACGTGCGCGAAATCCTCGCCCGCATCGCCGACGGTTCCCGGTTCCTGGATTTCAAGAACGACTACGACAACCAGACTATTTGCGGCACCATCCGGATTCAGGGCCACAGTGTAGGCATCATCGGCAACAACGGCCCGATCACCCCGGCCGGTTCCACCAAGGCGGCACAGTTTATCCAGCTGTGCGACCAGGCCGGCACACCCATCCTGTTCCTGCACAACACCACCGGCTTCATGGTGGGCACCCACTCGGAACAGAACGGCATCATCAAACACGGGTCCAAGATGCTGCAAGCCGTTGCCAACTGCCGGGTGCCGAAAATCGCCGTGGTGGTCGGCGGCTCCTACGGCGCCGGCAACTATGCCATGTGCGGTCGGGGCCTGGACCCAAGATTCATCTTCGCCTGGCCCAACAGCCGCACCGCCGTCATGGGCCCGGCCCAGGCCGGCAAGGTGATGCGCATTGTGGCCGAAGAAAAACAACGCAAAAGCGGCATAGAGCCCGACGAGAAGACCCTGGCGTTCCTGGAACAGGCCACCGCCAAGAAACTCGAAGACGGCTCCACCGCCCTGTTCGGCACCGCACGGCTCTGGGATGACGGCCTGATCGACCCACGGGATACCCGGCGAGTTCTGGCCCTGGTTTTGTCTGTCTGCCGCGAGGCCGAGCAACGGCAGCTACGGCCCAACTCTTACGGCGTGGCTCGGTTTTAGGTTGGGAGTTGGGTGCCACTTGAGTTTTGGCTCGGGTGGTGCCCGCCTCGGGGATTCTTGTTTGGGGGGTAGAACCATGTGGGAAGGGCTGTCCAAAAACCGCTACGAGCACCCGCAAGCGGGTCCAGCCAGCAATCATAGATTGCTGTCGCTCCGCAGCACGCGAAGCTTCGCTTCTAAAGCGTTTGCTCCGCCCATGTGCGCTTCTCTTCGGCCATCCATGGCCTGCGAAGATTTTTGGACAGCTCATCCCACATGGTTCTACTCGACGTCACAGGAACGTCTTTTTCGAGATGGCTTATCAAACTCGACCAAGATGTATAACAGCCATGTATCAGCTGCACCGAACCCACAAATTGCTGGCAGGATTCACTTGAGTCTTGCATCAAAGCGGGTGTGGGGGCGGGCCTTCAGAAAATGTGCGGAGCCATGGATGGCGGAGCCCAAGCGTCACACGGACGTGCCGAAGGAGCGTTTTTCTGAAGGCCCGCCCCCACACCCGCGACCCCAAGCAACCAGACAAGCACCAAACAACAAATACCCGAGCTAACCATCTTTAGAAAGCAGGAGAGAACAACAATGAAATTCACAGCCGAACACGAAGCCCTGAGAAAAACCGTCAGAGACTTCGTTGAGAAAGAGATCAACCCGCATTGTGACGAATGGGAAGAAGCCGGCGAGTTTCCCATACATGAGGTATTCAAAAAACTTGGCAACCTGGGCCTGCTGGGCATCCAGAAGCCGGAAGAGTACGGCGGCATGGGCCTGGATTACAGCTACAACCTGGTTGCTGCAGAAGAACTCGGCATGGCCAAGTGCGGCGGCGTGCCGCTGGCGATCGGCGTTCAAACCGACATGTGCACCCCGGCCATCGCCCGCTTTGGTTCCGACGAACTGAAACGGGACTTCCTGGCCCCCGCCATCGCCGGTGACATGGTGGGTTGTATTGGTGTCAGTGAAGTGGGGGCAGGCTCAGACGTAGCCGGCCTGAAAACCACGGCGAAGAAAGACGGCGATGACTACGTCATCAACGGCTCCAAGATGTGGATCACCAACTCCCCGAAAGCGGATTTCATGTGTCTGCTTGCCAACACCAGCGACGACAAGCCTCACAAGAATAAAACCCTGATCATCGTGCCCATGAACACGCCGGGTATTTCCTTCAGCCCGCACCTGAACAAACTGGGCATGCGCTCGTCTGAAACCGCCCAGGTGTTCTTTGACGACGTGCGCGTTCCCCAGCGCAATCGCATCGGCGCGGAAGGCACCGGTTTCATGTGCCAGATGATCCAGTTCCAGGAGGAACGCATGTGGGGCGCGGCGAACGTGATCAAGGCGCTGGAGAACTGCATCGACCAGACCATCGAATACTGCCGCGAGCGCAAGACCTTCGGCCAGCCGCTGATCAACAACCAGTACATCCACTTCCGCCTTGCCGAACTGCAGACGGAAGTAGAAGCCCTGCGCGCCCTCACCTACCAGGCCTGTGAACTGCACATTGCCGGCAAAGACGTGACCAAACTCGCGTCCATGGCCAAGCTGAAGGCCGGCCGCCTGGGCCGTGAAGTGACCGATACCTGCCTGCAGTACTGGGGCGGCAACGGCTACATGTGGGAAAACCCCCTGGCCCGTGCCTACCGCGACGTGCGCCTGGTGTCCATCGGCGGCGGCGCCGACGAAATCATGCTCGGCATTATCTGTAAGCTGATGGGCACTTTGCCTGGCAAAAATCGCGACTAACGTTTGGAGTAGGGCCTCATGGGCAGGTAGAGCTTTCCGGGACACGCTGTGAATACATCCATGTACGCTTGACTGCAGCATCCCTGCTGCAGACAGTCCCGGAAAGCTCTACCTGCCCACAAGGCCCCAAACATTGCCATTGGTACCCTATGCCGGCCTGAAACGGAGCCTGATATGGAAAAGCAACTACCACATTGCGAAACACTGATTCTCGAGAAACAAGGCCCGTCCCTGTTTCTCACCATAAACCGCCCGGACGTCCGCAACGCCATGAGCCTGCAGATGGTCGCGGAGTTGGCCGCCCTGTTCACCGAAGTAGAAAACGACAACAGCATCCGCGCCGTCGTCATCCGCGGCGCCGGCGGCCACTTCTGCGCCGGCGGTGACATCAAAGACATGGCCGGTGCCCGGGGCCAGAAAGGCGAAGGCAAGGACGACCCGTTCTATAAACTCAACCGCGCCTTCGGCCAGATGATCCAGCAGGTCAACGAATCCTCCAAAGTCGTCATCGCCATCACCGAAGGCGCCGTGATGGGCGGCGGCTTCGGCCTGGCCTGCGTCTCCGACCTCGCCATCGCCGGCCCGACCGCGAAATTCGGCATGCCGGAAACCACCCTCGGCGTCATCCCGGCCCAGATCGCCCCGTTCGTGGTCGAACGAATCGGCCTGACCCAGGCCCGCCGGCTGGCACTTCTGGGGTTGAGAATCGACGCAGCGGAAGCCTGCGCACTGGGCATTGTTCACCAGGTTGCGGAATCCGAAGAACAGCTGGACGACATGCTGAACCAAGCCCTTGAACGGGTTCGGCTGTGCGCCCCGAATGCCACGGCAGAAACCAAGGCGCTGTTGCACCGGGTTGGCAATGAAAGCATGGCCGGTTTACTGGATGCTGCCGCCGGGAAGTTCGCCGCTGCGATCCGTGGCCCGGAAGGCACAGAAGGAACCATGGCATTCATGCAAAAGCGTGAACCAAAGTGGGCTGAAAGCTAGAAAAACGACAACAAACACACACTGTTCAATAGCTGTTGAGCAGGCACGAACAAAGTCAGCGGAAGCGCCGCTGGCGGGGAGGGCCTCCGGAAAATCTCGGAGGCCATGGATGGCCGGAGCGAAGCGCCACAGGGATGTGCCGCAAGGAGCGTTTTTCCGGAGGCCCTCCCCGCCAGAGGTGCGCACGAGCACCCAAACACGCAGGCGCGTATCAAGGCAGGTGACATACAAATGCTAAAAAAACTACTCATCGCTAACCGAGGCGAAATCGCCGTCAGGGTCATCCGTACAGCCAAGGCGCTGGGCTACCGAACCGTTGCCGTCTACTCCGAAGCCGACGCCAACGCCCTGCACGTTGAACAAGCCGACGAAGCCGTCTGCATTGGCCCGGCACAAGTCGCCGCATCCTACCTGAACGCCGACGCCATCCTCGATGCCGCCGCCAAAACCGGCGCCGACTGCATCCACCCCGGCTACGGCTTCCTCTCCGAAAACTCAGGCTTCGCCAAAGCCATCAAACAAGCCGGCCTCACCTTCGTAGGCCCTCCCGAAAACGCCATCGAACTCATGGGCAGCAAACGCCGCTCCAAAATCGCCATGCAGGAAGCCGGCGTACCGGTCGTCCCCGGTTACGAAGGCAACAACGCAACCGACGACGAACTCATCGCCGCCGCCAAGGACATCGGCTACCCCCTCATGCTCAAAGCCTCCGCCGGCGGCGGTGGCCGGGGCATGCGCCTGGTGGAAAGCGAAAGCGAGTTAGCCGACAACATCAAACGGGCCCGCTCCGAAGCCAAACAGGCCTTCGGCGACGATGAACTGATCATCGAAAAAGCCGTCATCGAACCCCGGCACGTGGAAATCCAGGTCTTCGCTGACCGCCACGGCAATGCCGTGTACCTGGGCGAGCGGGACTGCTCCGTACAGCGCCGGCACCAGAAAGTCGTGGAAGAAGCGCCCTCACCTTTTGTCACCCCGGAACTGCGCAAAGCCATGGGCGAAGCGGCCGTCAAAGCCGCCCTGGCCTGTGGCTACGAAGGCGCGGGTACCGTGGAATTCCTGGTCGACAAAGACCGTAACTTCTACTTCCTGGAAATGAACACCCGCCTGCAGGTAGAGCACCCGGTCACTGAGCTGATCACCGGGCAGGACCTGGTGGCCTGGCAGCTGATGGTGGCCGAAGGCCGGCCACTGCCGCTGGCCCAGGAAGAGATCGAACTCAACGGCCACGCCATCGAAGTGCGCCTGTACGCCGAAGACCCGGCCAACGGCTTTACCCCGCAAACCGGCACTTTGCACGAGTTCACTCCGGCCGAGGGAGAAGGCCTGCGGTTCGACACCGGCGTGCGCTCCGGCGATGTGGTCAGCCCCCACTACGACCCCATGCTGGCGAAAGTCATCGCCTGGGGCCAGAACCGGGACGAAGCCCGCCGCCGCCTGATCCGGGCGCTTGAAGACACCACCGTGTTCGGCGTAACCACCAACCGCCACTTCCTCAGCCGCATCATCGCCGACGACACCTTCGGTGCCGGAGAAGCCACCACGGCGTTCCTGCAGCAGGCGTTCAAAGATGATCCATCGCTGGCACCGCAAGCACTGAGCATCCGCGAACTGGCCCTCAGCGCCTGCGCCCTGAGCCTCAACAGCGCCGGGCAGGAAGGCTGGAGCAACGCACCGGCCACAGTAATTCCCATGAAGCTGGAAATACAGGAAGACACCGTGGAATTGCTGGTGCGTCACAGTGGCCACAAACTGCTGGTCTCCCATGGCGATGACCACTATGAACTGCTGATCCAGAGCCACGAACAAGGCCAGCTGTGCATTATCGACAATGGTATTCGTCAGCGGTGCCAATACTCCCGGGCCGGTGATTCCCTATATTTGCAGGCACTCGGCCGGTCGTGGTCGGCAACCGACATCACCCACCAGCCTGCCACATGTGCCCAGGGCGCCGGCAGTGGGCGTATCCAGGCCAGTATGGACGGGGCGATTATCGATGTGCTGGTTGCCGCCGGCGACACCGTACAACAAGGCCAGACGCTGGTGATCCTGGAAGCCATGAAAATGGAACATCCGGTGAAAGCCGACAGGGATGGCACCGTTGCCGCGGTGCACACCAGCAGCGGAGACCAGGTACGGCGCAGCCAGTTACTGGTAGAGCTGGCCGCCAACGAAACCGAAGAACAAACACAATAACAGGCGCAGGGCAGCACCCCTGCCCTGTCAGCAACGGAACGGACGCGCCATGAGCCAAGACAACGTAACCGCCAGAGACCTGATGCGCAGCCTGCCGGGCGTATTGCGCCGGTTCCCATTCATCGCCAAGGGGCTTTATTACTACGCCGTTAAAGATGACAAAAAGGAACTGACACTGGGCAAGCTGGTGGAGCGCAATGCCAGAAAATACCCGAACCGGCCCGCGATACTGTGCGACGACCAGACCATCACCTGGCAGGAATTCAATGCCTGGAGCAACCGGATCGCCCACTATCTGAAAGATCAGGGCCTGGTCAAAGGCGACGCCATTGCCGTACTGCTCGACAACCGCCCGGAACTGCTGGCCCTGGTGGCCGGCGCCGGCAAAGTAGGCGTGGCCTGTGCCATGCTCAACACCTCTCAGAAAGGCAAGGTGCTGACCCACAGCATCAACCTGATTGAACCGAAAATGCTGGTGGTCGGGGAAGAACTGCTGGACCACGCTGAAGGCATTCGCAAAGAAATCGATCTTAAACACAGCACCCCGTTCCTTTACCTGGCCGACACCAACACCCTGAACATCTACGGCGACGCGCCGGAGGGCTACGTCAACCTGGCACAGGAAGTCAGCCGTTGCCCCTCGGCCCGGCCAACCCTGAGTAACCCGGTGGTAATGGGCGACACCGTGGTGTACCTGTACACCTCCGGCACCACCGGCCTGCCCAAGGCAGCCCCGGGTTCACACCGCAAATTCATCCGCGCCTACGGCGGCTTCGGCATGCTGTCCCTGGCCATGGAACCGGAAGACGTTCTCTACTGTACCCTGCCCCTTTACCACGGCACTGCGCTGCTGGTCTGTTGGGGCTCGGTACTGGCCGGCGGCTCGGCCATCGCCCTGCGCCGGAAATTCTCCGCCAGCGCCTTCTGGGGCGATGTCCGCCGCTACAAAGCCACCACCTTCGGCTACGTGGGCGAACTCTGCCGCTACCTGCTGAACCAGCCCCCCAGCGACCAGGACCGGAACCACAGCCTGACCAAGATGATCGGCAACGGTCTGCGCCCCTCTATCTGGAAAGAATTCAAGGACCGCTTCGGCATTGAAACCGTGGCAGAGCTGTACGCTTCCTCAGAGGGCAACATCGGCTTCAGCAACTTCTTCAACATGGACAACACCGTCGGCTTCTCCACCGCACCCTACAAACTGGTGAAATACCACGAAGGCACCCGGGACCCGATCCGCACCGAGAAAGGCCGACTGGAAGAAGTGGAAAAAGGCGAACCGGGCTTACTGATTGGCGAAATCACCAAGAAATGGGCGTTCGAAGGTTACACCCAGAAAGAAGCCACCGAAAAATCTATCCTGCGGGACGCCTTCAAAAACGGCGACGCCTGGTTCAACACCGGCGACGTGCTGAAAGAAATCGGCTACCGACACCTGCAGTTCGTCGATCGCATGGGCGACACCTTCCGCTGGAAGGGCGAAAACGTCTCCACCACCGAAGTGGAAAACATCATCGACGGCTCCGGCATGGTGCAGGAAGCCATCGTTTACGGCGTGGAAATCCCGAACACCAACGGCAAAGCCGGCATGGTAACCCTGGTGCCCCAGAATCCGAAGGCGGACTTTGATGTGGACAGGCTGTTCGCTTACCTGAGCGACAACCTGCCGGCCTATGCGGTTCCGGTGTTTGTGCGGGTAACTCACGCCATCGAGAAAACGGGGACCTTCAAGTACCGGAAGGTGGACATCCAGAAGCTCGGCTATTCCCTGGACCGGCCCCACGAGGAAGTCTATGCCTGGCTTCCCGGCACGTCCGGTTATACCCGACTGACGCCCGAGTTGGTTTCTGACATCGACTCTGGTGGGGTTCGGTTTTAGCCTTCAGCCCTGAGTTGGGGCCTGTTTTCGGCCCTAGCCTGTTGGTTTTGGGGGGCGCGCCTGTGGGGCATGCCTCCCAAAAACCGCTCCTTGCGGCACGTCCCTGTGGCGCTTCTGCTCCGCCATCCATGGCTCCGCAAATTTTTGGGAGGCATGCCCCACAGACGCCAGTCCAACTTCGCAGTAATAGTCAAAAAAACTGACCTTTGCCGCAATCAGCTTACTGACTATTACTCGTAGGCTGAAAGTCCGGGTTGGGGCGCGCTTCCAAAAAATTTCGGAGGCCATGGATGGCCGGAGAGAAGCGCACAGGGACGTGCTTGTAGCGGTTTTTTGGAAGCGCGCCCCAACCCGGGCACACCCCCGAAACAAACAGGCTAGGAGCCCAAGTTAAGCACCCACTCAAGCCCCGACACGAAGGACGACCTTGCCGGTAGCCCGACGACCTGTCAGGGCGCCCAGGGCTTCCGCGTATTGCTCGAAATCGAACACCTCGCTGACCTTCGGGTCGATTTTGCCCTCAGAGTACATCTGCAGCAGCTCCATCATGTTCTGGGCACTCACCTCCGGCTCGTTGCGGGTAAAGGCACCCCAGAACACGCCGACCACCGAGCAACCCTTCAGCAACGTCAGGTTGGCCGGCACTTTCGGGATGTCGCCGGCGGCGAAGCCGATGATCAGGTGGCGGCCGTTCCAGGCCATGGTGCGCAGGGCCTGTTCGGTGAAGTCGCCGCCGACCGGGTCGTAGATCACGTCCACACCTTTGCCCTTGGTGAGCTTCTTCACCGCATCTTTCAGGGGCTCGTCGGTGTAGTTGATCAGCTCGTCGGCACCGGCATCCTTGGCGATGCGAAGCTTCTCGGAGCTGCTGGCCGCCGCAATCACTTTCGCACCCATGGCCTTGCCCAGTTCCACCGCTGCCAGGCCAACGCCACCGCTGGCGCCGAGCACCAGAAGGGTTTCGCCGGGCTGGAGGTTTGCGCGCTGTTTCAGTGCATAGTAGGAGGTGCCGTACACCATCATAAAACCGGCGGCTTTTTCATCCGGCATGTTGTCCGGTATCGGCAGCAGGTTGGATTCCGGGGCGACGACTTCCTCGGCAAAGGCACCGAAGCCGGTCAGGGCCGCTACCCGGTCGCCGGGCTTGAAGCGGGTGACTTTCTCCCCTACTTCGATTACTTCCCCGGCCAGCTCACCGCCCGGAGAAAACGGCATGGGGGGCTGCAGCTGGTACTTGCCTTCGATGATCAGGGTATCGGGAAAGTTCAGGCCGGCGGCTTTTACGCGGATTTTTACGCCCCGGTCGCCCATTTTCGGGCTGGGTACGTCTTCGATGACCAGTGTTTCAGCGGGGCCGTACTCTTTGCACAGAATGGCTTTCATGATCTCTCCTGATGGCGCCGCCGCACACAGGGGGCACCGTTGTTGTTCGGTATTTTATTGAAGGAGATCAAGCTAAACAGAGTTCCGGTATGAAGCAAATAAAGTTAGCTTATCGGACTTTATTAGCCAAGCTAATAACATCGCGTAAACCCTCCCACTTCAAGCACCTTGCGCTATCAACTGGATGAATCGCAGGCCATTTTCAGCTATGCTTCGCGCTCCCGTTCTGAATGCGTTTTTCGTCCACTTTCAGCCCCAGAGCCGGCCATGTTCGACATCATCTACACCCTTGAAATGATCGGCATTGTGGCGTTTGCCATTTCCGGCATGATTGTCGCGCGCTCGAAAAACATGGATCCGGTGGGGGTCTTTGCCATCGGCTTCATTACCGCACTGGGCGGCGGAACCCTGCGGGATCTGATCATGGACAACCATCCGCTTTACTGGATCAAGCACGAAGAGCAGCCGATCCTGATCCTGGCCATGGCTATTGTGTTCAGCTACTGGAGCCGGGCCCACAGCCTGAAAGAGTCCCGCATTGTGTTTCCGGATGCCATCGGGCTGGGTATTTTCTCCATCCTCGGCGCCCAGCTGGCGCTGGACCTTGGGCATTCGTGGTTTATTGCGTCCATGTTGGGGGTGATGACCGGGTGCTTTGGCGGCGCGCTTCGCGACACCCTGTGCAACGAAGTGCCGTTTATCTTCCGCAAAGACCAGATCTACGCCTCCATCGCGTTTGCCGGCTGCTGGCTCTATTTCGTCTGCCAGTGGTTCCTGGAAAGCGAGTCGCTCGCCCTGACCATCGGTCTGTCATTTATTGTCATTGTGCGGATGGCCGCCGTGCGTTTTGATATCCGTCTACAGAGAGATAACGCGGCTCACTGAACTGTCAATCATCCCTTGGCCTGAGGCCCGTGAGCCGGTAACATTGCCGTTTTTTCATCCAGTTCACGATTTCCGCACGTCAAAAGATTTTAAACTCCAACCCAGGCATCCTGAGAGGCAGACCCCCGTCATGCTTGAACGACTGTTCCAACTCCAGGCCCACGGCACTACTGTTCGTAAAGAAGTGGTAGCGGGCATTACCACCTTCCTGACCATGGCTTACATTATCGTGGTCAACCCCAGCCTACTTTCTTCCACCGGCATGGATTTCGGCGCCGTGTTCGTGGCGACCTGCCTGGCGGCGGTCATCGGCACCCTGATCATGGGCCTGTGGGCCAACTACCCCATCGCGCTTGCCCCGGGCATGGGCCTGAACGCGTTCTTCTCGTTCACGGTGGTTGGCAGCATGGGCTACAGCTGGCAGGTGGCGCTGGGGGCAGTGTTCCTGTCCGGCTTGCTGTTCTTCCTGCTGAGCATTTTCAAGGTGCGGGAATGGATCATCAATTCCATCCCCCTTTCACTGCGATTCGGCATTTCCGCAGGTATCGGTTTCTTCCTGGCCCTGATTGCCCTGAAGAATGCCGGCATTGTGGTAGATCATCCCGCTACCCTGGTCAGCCTGGGTGATGTGAAGGTACCCGAGGCCCTGCTGTTCTTTGCCGGCTTTGTGCTGATCTGTGCGCTCTCCTTCCGCCAGATTACCGGTTCTGTGATGATCGGCATTATCGCCATAACCGCCGCTGCCATGATGCTGGGCATGGTGGAGTACGAGGGGCTGGTTTCCGCACCACCGAGCATCGCGCCAACCTTTATGCAGCTCGATATAGCCGGTGCCCTGAACGTGGGCATGATCAGTATCGTGTTCGCCTTCCTGTTTGTAGACCTGTTTGACACCTCCGGCACCCTGGTGGGCGCGGCCCAGAAAGGCGGTTTGCTGGACAAAGACGGCAAACTGCCGCGCCTGGGCCGGGCCCTGATGTCTGACTCTGTTGCCACCATGTCTGGCGCCGCACTGGGTACATCCACCACCACCAGTTACGTGGAATCCACTGCCGGTATCGCGGCCGGCGGCCGCACCGGCCTGACCGCAGTTGTGGTCGCCCTGCTGTTCCTGGCTTGCCTGCTGTTCTCACCCATTGCCAGTGTGATCCCGCCCTATGCCACAGCCCCGGCCCTGCTGTACGTGGCCTGCCTGATGGCCAGCGGGCTGAAACTGATCGACTGGGACGACATCACCGACACCGCACCGGCTATCGTGACCGCCCTGATGATGCCGCTGACGTTCTCCATCGCCCACGGCATCGCCCTTGGCTTTATCACCTACGTGGCGGTAAAAGCCCTCGCTGGCCGCTGGTCTGACCTGAACTGGAGCGTCACCGTGATTGCCGTCGTCTTCGTTCTGAAATTCATGTTCCTGGACCTGGCATAAGCCGGGTCCATACAGGTGAGTTATGGATTATTTTTCCGAAAGTATTAAAAAGGCCATCCGCACGGTACCGGACTGGCCCAAACCGGGGGTGTCGTTCCGCGACATCACCACGGTGCTGCAGGACAAAACAGCTTTTCGAAAGCTGATCGACGCCTTCGTGCACCGCTACCATGGCCAGCATATCGATGCCGTGGCCGCGGTTGATGCCCGCGGCTTCATCATCGGCTCGGCCCTGGCCTATGAGCTGAACGCCTCGCTGGTACTGGTGCGCAAGAAAGGCAAGCTGCCGTTCGACACCATGGTGGAAGACTACGAGCTGGAATACGGCACCGCGTCTGTGGAATTGCACAAAGATGCCTTCAAGCCCGGCGACAAGGTGGTCCTGGTGGATGACCTGATCGCCACCGGCGGCACCATGCTGGCCGCTACCCGGCTGATCCGCCGCATTGGCGCGGAAATTGTGGAAGTGGCCGCGATGATCGACCTGCCGGATCTGGGTGGCTCCCGCAAGCTGCAGGAAGAAAGCCTGCAGGTTTATACTGTGTGTTCATTCGACGGAGAATAACCACAGTTACAGGAGGCGACCATGCCCGATTATCAGCACCACTGGAAAGACGGTACCCCCGTTCACCTGCCCCTTGGCAAGACCGTGTGCATTGGTCGCAACTACGCCGAACACGCCCGGGAACTGAATAACCCGGTGCCGGACGAGCCGCTGCTGTTTATCAAACCCTCTACAGCAGCGGTGCACATCACCCGCCCGCTGGATTTCCCCCGCAATCAGGGCGCGGTGCACTTTGAAACCGAACTGGCGGTACTCATCGGCCGCCCACTCACCCATGCTTCCGAGAGCGAAGCTGAAGCTGCCATTCTGGGATACGGCCTGGCGCTGGACCTGACCCTTCGGGATATCCAAAGCAAGCTCAAGGAAAAGGGCCAGCCCTGGGAACGGGCCAAGGCCTTTGACGGCGCCTGCCCGCTCTCGCCTTTCGTGCCTGCCGACAAACTTCCGAAGAACAACATTCACTTCACCCTGGACATTAACGGCCAGCGCCAACAGACCGGCGATACCCGTGATATGCTGAACCCCATCGTACCGCTGATTGCCCACATGAGCAGCCAGTTCACCCTGCAACCGGGGGACGTGGTACTGACCGGAACCCCGAAAGGCGTTGGCCCGCTGGAATCCGGCCAGACCCTGTCGCTGGAACTGGAAGATCTGCTGTTTGTAGAAACCACAGTGGTCTGAAATGCCTGCCTGAACGCATATTCAGGCACATCATCAGTTTCAGGGAACACCCAGCACCATGGCGAAGAAACCGGTAACCTCACGCACAGGTCGATTCTTCAAGCTGGCCGGCATGACTGCCTCGGTGGCCGGCCAGTACGCCGGCCAAAGGGCACGGCGCATGTTCCGCACCGTGGATGACGAAAGCGCCCGCAGCGAAAGCTACACCCGCATGGCCGACGAGATTGCCGACACCCTGGGTGAGCTCAAGGGCGCCGTCATGAAAGTGGGCCAGATTGCTTCCCAGACCCAGGATTTCCTGCCAAAAGAGTTTTCCGAGGCTCTCGAAAAACTCCAGAAAGAAGCGCCCCCCATGCCGTTTGAGGTGATTCTGGAGCAGGTGGAAAGCGAGCTGGGCAAGCCCGTGGGCGAGTTGTTCGAATACCTTCAGGAAACACCCTACGCTTCCGCTTCCATCGGGCAGGTGCACCGGGCCCGTCTGCACGACGGCACTGACGTGATCGTAAAAGTTCAGTACCCCGGCGTGGATGAGTCCTGCGACTCAGACCTGAAACAGCTGCGCCTGGCCCTGAAACTGGGCGGCCTGCTGAAAATGCCAAAGGAGACCGTGGACCAGCTGTTCGGCGAAATCCGCGAACGCCTGAAGGAAGAACTGGATTACGAAAACGAAGCCCGCAACCTGAAACTCTTCCACGACTTCCACAAAGACCAGCCGTGGGTACTGATTCCGGAAGTAATCGACAGCCACTCCACCCGCCGGGTACTGACCCTGGAACTGGTGGAAGGCGACCACGTAAGCAAGGTCACCCCCGAACGCTACAGCCAGGAAACCCTGAACGACATCGGCCACCGCATCTTCACCATCATGGCCGACCAACTGTTCCGCTTCCAGTGCATCCACGGCGACCCCCACGCCGGCAACTTCGCCTACCGGCCGGACGGCACCATCATCATGTATGACTTTGGCTGCGTGAAGAAACTGAAGCCGGAGATTGTAGAGGCGTACCGTAAGGCTCTGATCGCGGCTCTGGACGAGGACTACCAGGCACTCGACGAGTACCTGATTGATTTGGGCGCCCGCGTGGACAACCAGCCGGCGGTCGATGAGGCTTATTACGCCATGTGGCGGGACATTCTGATCATCCCGTTCCTGAATGATGAACCCTATGACTTTGCCGAGGCAGACATCCACAAGCACGTCGCGGCGAAAACCAGTACGGTGTTCAAGTATCTGGATTACTTCAAGCCGCCAGTGGAAAGTATCTTTATTGACCGAATGATTGCCGGGCATTACTGGATGTTAAAAAGACTCGGCGTACAGGCCGCATTCAGAAGTGAATTAGAGAAATACCTGCGAAGTTGAGGCAAGAGTCCTGTCGGGGAGGGCCAACTATCGAGCACAGCGCTGCTATGGGGAAGGCTTTCCAAAACACGCTCCTTGCGGCACATCCATGTGACGCTTGGGCTCCGCCATCCATGGCTCCGCACAGTTTTGGAAAGCCTTCCCCATAGCAGCACTCCCAACATGGGTGCTAGCCCAACATTCTGACCCACTCATTCAAGCCATCGCTGGCACCTTTACGAATTACCCGTGCCCTGGAAACCGAGGCTGGTTCTCCCGGATCAATCACGGTGATGGGCGCATCGATGTCCACTTCGTAGACCAGCCCGGCAGCTGGGTATACCTGTAGTGACGTTCCCACAATCAGTAACTGGTCTGCCGTGCGCACCACTTCTGCAGCGGCATCCAGCATCGGTACTTCTTCACCAAACCAGACGATGTGCGGCCGGAGCTGGGCACCCAGGTCACAGGTGTCACCGGGCTTGATGTCGTTGTAGCCGATATCGTAGATCAGCTCGGGATTCACCGAGCTGCGCGCCTTGGTGAGCTCGCCGTGCAGGTGCAGCACATTGGAGGAGCCGCCCCGCTCGTGCAGGTTATCCACGTTCTGGGTGACTACGGTAACCCGGTAGCGGTTTTCCAGTTCGGCTAGCAGGCGGTGGGCCGGGTTCGGCTGGACCGACAGTAACTGCCGGCGGCGTTCGTTGTAGAACCGTAACACCAGGTCACGGTTGCGCTCGAACGCCTCCGGTGTGGCCACGTCGTACACACTGTGCTGCTCCCACAACCCGCCGTTGTCGCGGAAGGTGGAGAGGCCGCTTTCGGCGCTGATGCCAGCGCCGGTGAGTACAACGATGTGCTCTTGCATCAGTCGAAGATCTTGCCCGGGTTGATGATACCGTTGGGGTCGAACACCTGCTTGATACCCTTAAGATAGGCGATTTCCGCCTCGCTGCGGGTGTAGTGCAGGTAGGGCTTTTTGGTCATGCCTACGCCATGTTCAGCAGACACACTGCCCTGGTAACGCTCGACAATCTCGAACACCCACTTGTTCACCTGCTGGCACTTCTCGAAGAAGTCTTCCTTGGCCATGTCTTCCGGCTTCAGGATGTTCAGGTGCAGGTTGCCGTCGCCGATGTGGCCGAACCAGATGATTTCGAAATCCGGGTAATGCTCGGTTACAACATTATCGATTTCCTGCAGGAAGCCCGGCACTTTCGAGACCACCACAGAGATGTCGTTTTTATAGGGAATGCGCGGGGCGATAGATTCGGAGATCCGCTCCCGCAGCTGCCACAGGTTCTGGGCCTGGGTTTCGCTCTGGCTGATCACCCCATCCAGCACCCAGCCCTCTTCTACGCAGTGTTCGAACAGGGACATGGCATCGTCCATCACCTGATCCGAAACCGCCTCGAATTCCAGCAGCGCATAGTAAGGCGCTTCGGTTTCAAACGGGGCCTGCACCTGGCCGTGGGCCAGTACGTGGTTCATGGCCTGGTGGGAGAAAAATTCGTAGGCGGTCAGGTCCAGCTTGCTCTGGAACTTCTGCAGCACGTCCATGGTGTTGGTCAGGTCGCCCAGACCCAGCACCAGTACCGTGAGGTTATCCGGCTGGCGGGTAAGCTTCATGGTGGCTTCGGTAATGAAGCCCAGGGTGCCCTCGGCGCCGATAAACAGGTGGCGCAGGTCGTAGCCGGTGTTGTTCTTTTCCAGGTCCTTGTTAAGGTCCAGGATGTCACCCTTGCCGGTAACCACTTTCAGGCCGGCCACCCAGTCCCGGCTCATGCCGTAGCGGATCACCTTGATGCCGCCGGCGTTGGTAGACAGGTTGCCGCCCAGCTGGCTGGAACCGGCAGAGGCGAAGTCCACCGGGTAGTACAGGCCATTTTCTTCGGCGAAGTTCTGCAGCTGCTCGGTGACCACGCCCGCCTGGCAACGCACCGTGCGGTCGCTGGCATTGAATTCCAGGATCTGGTTCATGTTATCGAACGCCACTACCACCTCGCCGTTGGCGGCAACGGCGCCGGCGCTCAGGCCGGTACGCCCGCCGGAAGGCACCAGGGCCACCTTGTGCTCGTTGGCAAACTTCACCACTGCCTGCACCTGCTCGGTGGTCTTCGGCAGCACGATCGCCAGGGGCATGGGCGGGTGGATCTTGGTCCAGTCCTTGCCATAGGTGTCGAGGTCGGCCGGATCGGTCAGAACCTTGCCCGGGGCATCGCCTGTGGCCATCAGCTCTTTAAGGGAAGCAATGATCTGTTCGGAATTCATGGGTGCGTCTGTCTCTCAGGTTGGGCCCGCGCGTGGTCAGAAAACGTTCACAAAGAATTGATTCAGGCAAACCGGCGCGCTGTGAAAATCTCCGTTTATGGTATCATACCGCCCCTGTTCTGTGAGCCGGGTTGACGATCCCCGGCCGCAGTCATTTCACGTGACGAAAGGTTCGGAAGCTAGCCCATGTCAAATACGTCTCTCGAAAAGAGCAAAATCCGGATCCTGCTGCTGGAAGGCGTGCATCAATCTGCCATTGATACCCTGAACGCTGCGGGTTACACCAACATCGAGTACCTGACCCACTCACTGGGCGAGGAAGACCTGATCGAGAAGATTGCCGATGCGCACTTCGTCGGTATCCGGTCTCGCACCCAGCTGACCGAGAAAGTATTTGAAGCTGCCAAGAAGCTGGTGGCTGTGGGCTGTTTCTGCATTGGCACCAACCAGGTAGACCTGCAGGCTGCAACCCGCCGTGGTGTTGCCGTTTTCAACGCACCTTTCTCCAACACCCGTTCCGTTGCGGAACTGGTTCTGGCCCAGGCCATCCTGCTGCTGCGTGGCGTGCCCGAGAAGAGCGCCAAGGCGCATCGGGGTGAGTGGACCAAGTCCGCCAAGAACAGCTACGAAATCCGTGGCAAGAAGCTGGGCATCATCGGATACGGCAACATCGGCACCCAGTTCAGTGTCCTGGCCGAGAGCCTGGGCATGGACGTGTATTTCTACGACGTGGTTTCCAAGCTGTCGATCGGTAACGCCACCCAGGTGGGCACCCTGCAGGAACTGCTGAACATTTCCGATGTGGTTTCCCTGCACGTACCGGAAACTCCGGCGACCAAATACATGTTCAAGGCCGAGCAGTTTGCACAGATGAAGCCGGGTAGCATCCTGATGAACGCTTCCCGCGGTACCGTGGTGGATATCGACGCCCTGGCCGATGCGCTGAGTTCCGGCAAACTGCTGGGGGCAGCAATCGACGTATTCCCGGTTGAGCCGAAGTCCAACGATGAAGAGTTTGTATCTCCGCTGCGCGAATTCGACAACTGCATCCTGACCCCGCACGTGGGTGGCTCCACCATCGAAGCCCAGGAAAACATCGGCCGTGAAGTGGCCGAGAAGCTGGCTATGTACAGCGACAACGGCACCTCTGTGTCTTCCGTGAACTTCCCGGAAGTCGCCCTGCCGTCGCACCCGAACCAGCACCGCCTGCTGCACATTCACGAGAACGTGCCCGGCGTGATGTCCGAAATCAACCAGGTGTTCTCCGAGAACAGCATCAACGTGTGCGGCCAGTACCTGCAGACCAAGGAAGACATCGGCTATGTGGTTATCGATGTCGACAAGGCCTACGGCGAACTGGCCCTGGAAAAACTGCGCCAGGTGAAAGGCACGATTCGCTGCCGCGTTCTGTTCTGAACCGGTTTTCACCAGCCGTAAAAAAACCCCGCAGGCTTTCGCCTCCGGGGTTTTTCTTTTGCGCTGGGAGCGGAGAATTACTGCTCCATCGGCACCAGCGTCAGCTCAACGCGACGGTTTTGCTCACGGCCCGCTGAGGTATCGTTAGAAGCAACCGGGTAGCGCTCGCCATAACCGGTCGCACGGGTACGGCGCGGCTCGATGCCCTGGTTCAGCAGGAAGTCCCGCACTGAAGAAGCACGGCGCTCACTCAGCAGCTGGTTGTAGCTGTCGGAACCGGTGCTGTCTGTGTGGCCTTCAATCTGGATGATGGTCTTGTCGAACTCTTTCAGCACCAGGGCGACAGACTCCAGGGTGCCGGTAAAGCCGGAACGGATGTTGGACTGGTCTGTGTCAAAGGTGATGTTGCCAGGCATAACCAGCTCGATCTGGTCGCCATTACGGACGACGCGAACACCGGTGCCTTCCAGCTTCTGACGCAGCTGCGCTTCCTGGCGGTCCATGTAGTAACCGATACCACCACCGACAGCCGCACCACTGGCAGCGCCGATCAGGGCACCCTTGCCGCGATCACTGCTGCTGGATGTAGCCGCACCCACGACAGCACCGCCCAGGGCACCGATAATGCTGCCCTTGGTGGCGTTAGAGGTTTTCTCTTCGCCGGTGTACGGGTCGTACGTCATGCAGCCACTCATACCAACGGTGGCAACTGCGAAAGCAAGGATTGTCTTCTTCATGGTTTTCTCCTGCGTCGGTTTTTCTTGCGGCCCTGCCAGATCCGGCGCCGGCCATTTCATTCCGAGAATGTTTCAATAATGGTGTTAAACACCGTAGCCTGCAAATCCTGGGCTTCGTTTACCAGATGATGACGACCATCCGGGATTCTTCGTTCCCTCACAGAGGAAAATTTATTGCGGATAATGCGCAGATTGTGCTGCCAGTCTACGGTGGTGTCTTTCTCGCCCTGCACCACGGTAACCGGAAAATCCACCGGCCTGGCCGACTCGATGTGCGGCACCCATTTTTTCAGGGCCGTTACCCAATCAACGTGCACCGCGCGGGCCTGGAGCGGGTCATGCTCCCGCAAAAACTGCAGAAACCGCGTATTCCCGCTGTTTTCGTTAAAGGCTCGCTTCCATCGGGTCAGAAACGGTTTGACCACACTGTGCAGCACTCTGGCACCTAACCAGCCCATGGGCCGAACGAGAGGCGCCAGCAGGACCACTCTCCGGAATGCAGAGGTGTCCTGGTCGTGGTGGTTGGACAGCAGGTAGTCAATCAGGATCGCCCCACCGGTACTCTGGCCCACAGCAAACCAGGGCCCGCGCACCATGTCTTTCACCTCAGCCATGACCTCAGACAACACCGCCTGGTATTCCAGGAAACTGCCAATGGCTGCCGGTGTGCCGCTGGACAGCCCGTGCCCGGGCTGGTCGTAGGTCAGCACGTCAAAACCGGCGCCCAGGCAACGGTCAATCAGCTGGGTATACAGCCCCACGTGGTCAAAATAACCATGCAGGATGAACACCGTGCCCTTGCTCCCTGCCGCCTCTGGCAGCCGGAAGTAATGCACCATGACTTCGTGCCGGTCTGCCTTTACGTAGCCCTGATGGTAAGCCACCTCCGGGTGCTCCACCCAGAGATCCAGGCCGTAAAAACGGCAATAGGCTTCCATCTCAACACTGAGGTCCCGGCGCTCGGCCGGGTCGAAAGGCTCCAGACGCTCCAGCAGGGAATGTCTGTCCCAATTCGGTATTTCTATGGTATCTGTTTTCCAGTACACGTAGAGTTAAACGCCTGTCATGAATCAATAATTGACCGTCATCCTAACCCATTCACGAGGGAGAACACAGATGTTCCAGCCGCTTCTTGAGGCAGGGTTACGCCAGACCATGCACCGCCTGGTGCGCCCCATGCTCTCGAATGCTGTACCGCTGTCACTGCAACGCCGGCTGGTTCGCCAGGCCTATCGCAGCTCGGTTCCTCCCCGTGATGTCCGCTTCCGCAAAGACGACCTTGGTAATGTGCCGGTACTGAGGGCTACGCCCGCGCAACCGGCAATCGGCACCATCCTGTACCTGCACGGAGGTGGCTATATCATCGGTTCGGCCGCCACCCACAAAGGCATTGCCGGGCACCTGGCGAAGCTGAGCGGTTGTGAAGTGATCGTTCCGGATTACCGGCTGGCACCGGAACATCCCTACCCGGCCGCACCGGATGACGCAGAATCGGTTTACCGGGCACTGCTGAGCCAGGGCATTCCGGCAAGCTCGGTGGCGCTGGCGGGCGATTCGGCCGGGGGTGGGCTGTCGTTAGTCCTCGCCATGCGCCTGCGGGACCAGAACAAGCCGTTGCCGTCTTCCATCACCTGTTTTTCCCCGTGGACGGACCTGACCCAGCAACAGCTCTACCAACCGGAATGCGAACCGGTCTTGCACGCCAGCTGGACCAAAAATGCGGCCCGCCTGTATGGCGGCCAGACACCCCTGACCAATCCGATGATTTCACCGGTGTTCGGTGACCTGAGCGGCCTGTCACCGCTGCTCATTCAGGTGGGCAGCCAGGAAATACTACTGAATGATGCCACCCGGCTGGCGGCAGTGGCCAAGCGCGACGGTGTGGACACTACGCTGGAGATCTACAACAGCCTGTGGCATGTGTTCCAGGTACACAGCGGCCAGCTGGACCGGGCCACCGAAGCCGTGGCCGTGGCCGCCGACCATATCAGGCGTCATCTGGCAGGCTGACTTCGCCCTTCAGGAGCGCTTCTTTTCGAACCCGGGGCCAGCGTTTTACCTGCCATTCCAGTTTCGAGGCCCGGCTGCGATCTCCGGCCGGGGCCTGGAACTCCAGGGTCAACGGGCCTTTACCGCGCAAGCTGCGGGCCCCCTTGGGCGCACCGGCCTGATGCTCGGCGAAGCGCCGCCCAACGTCGGTGGTAATTCCGGTATACAGCGCACCAGAGGCGGTACGCACCAGGTACAGAAACCAGCCCTCAGCCATGTCCCAGCGCCTGCTCCCGTTGTTTCACTTTTTTCTGCTGCAGCCAGAGCCCGGCAATAATCAGCACCAGCCCCACGTAGGTGGATGGCAGAATCACCTCACCCAGAATGAAATAGATAAACACCAGTGATAAAAACGGGGAGATGAAGATCAGATTACTCACTTTCGACGTATTTTCCGCCTTTTTCATGGCCTGGGACCAGAGCACAAAGGCAATCCCCATCTCGAACACCCCCACGTACAGGGCCGCTGCCAGCGAGCCACCTAAAGGAAATTCCAACCCGACGGTATACCAGCACACCAGGGCGATCACCGGCAGGCCAAACAGGAAATTCAGGAACAGGCCAACTACAGGGTCACGGGTGTCCCGGGTGGCAATAATCCAGTAAGACGCCCAGACCACCGTACTGCCCAGCGCCAGGGAGACCCCCAGCGGGTCTGAAAAACTCAGAGAGGTAACCGCGCCGCGAGTGGCAATCACCACTACCCCGGCATAGCACACCAGCCCGGCCAGGATATCGATACGGCGCAGCTTCTGGCCCAGGAACGGCACAGACAGATACGCCAGCACCAGCGCCCAGGTGTAGTTCAGGGGCTGAGCCTCCTGGGCCGGCAACCGGTCAAAGGCGCCGAACAACAGGAAATAATACAAGCAGGGATTGATCAGCCCCATACCGATAGACTGAAGGTACTGGCGGCGGGAAAGCTGGAACACCTCCTGCCAGCGTCCCATGATCACCAACGCTCCGCCCATCACCATAATGGAGGCGGCACAGGCCACCAGCAGCATCTGCACCGGAGCCAGGTCCGCCAGGGCCAGCTTGAACGCCGTAGCCACGGTAGACCAAAGCAATACAGTACCCAGACCAAACAACATGGCCTGCTTCTGGTTTTTCATGAATTCTGCTCCGGATTGGTTTCGAGCCAGCGATAGAGTGTCCGCCGGTTAATACCGAGGATCTGTGCAGCACGGCGCTTGTTGCCATCAACCGCCGCCATCACCTTGCGCACATAGTCCTGCTGCAGGGCTTCCAGTGTAGGCCATTCCGGGATGTTATCGGCCACAGGGTCAGCCGGGGGCGCCTGAAGCGAACTTTGCCGCTTGCGAATCCGCTCTGGCAGATGCTCCGGCTGGATGGTGTCGCCATCACAGAAGGTCACCGCCCGTTCAATGGCGCTGGACAACTCCCGGACATTTCCCGGGAACGGATAGTCCCGGAGCACCCGCAGAGTGACATCGCTGAACTTGATGAACCCCCGGTTGTGTCGCCGGCAGGCTTCTTTCAGGAAGTGCATGGCCAGCATTTCCACGTCTTCATCCCGGTCCCGCAGTGGCGGCACCTGCAGCGCGAGGGTTTCCAGGCGGTAGTACAAATCTTCCCGGAACAGCCCGCCTTCAACGGCCTTCATCAGGTTTACATGGGTAGCCGCCAGAATGCGCACATCCACGGTTTCTTCGTGATCCGCCCCGACCGGCTTGATGGCGCCTTCCTGCAGCACCCGCAGCAGCTTGGCTTGCAGTGACAGCGGCATTTCACCGATCTCGTCCAGCAGCAAGGTACCACCACTGGCTTCGGCGAACAGGCCTTTGCGGGCCTGGCGGGCGCCGGTAAAGGCGCCGGCTTCGTGGCCGAAAAACTCGCTTTCCATCAGGTCTGGCGGAATGCCGGCGCAGTTCACCGCCAGGAACGCCCTTTCCGCCCGGTCACTCTGAGTGTGAATGGCACGGGCTACCAGTTCTTTACCGGTGCCGCTCTCACCGTTAATAAGCACCGCCGCCTGGCTGCGGGCCACCTGGCGAATTTCACCCCGAAGGCGCTCCATGGCCGGGCTGTCACCCACCAGCCCCATATTCTGTTCACCCTGCTGGCGGGACTGGATTTCTGCTAGTTGCCGGTTCACATCGGCCTGTGCCAGCAATCGTTTGATTTTCAGCCGCAAATGGTCAGTCGACAACGGCTTGGTGAGAAAGTCATCCGCTCCCGCCTTCAAGGCCTCAACCGCCTGGTCTACGGTGCCAAAGGCGGTGATCACAATAAAAGGGATGCCGGGGTGCTCGGCCTGCTGAAAGGCCAGCACCTGCATACCGTCGCCATCGGGCAGCCGCAGATCCGACACGATCAAGGCCGGCCGCTGTTGCTGCAACAGCCCCCGGGCCTCTTGCACAGTGGCGGCACGTTCGACGGCATAGCCATCCATTTCCAGCTCCTCGGCCAGGAGCTGGCCCAGGCTGGGATCATCTTCCACCAGCATAATGGTGGCAGCTGTTGCAGACATCACTCGGACTCCTTGGGGAAATACAGGCTCATGCGGCAGCCACCCAGATCACAGCTGCCCACATCCACCCGGCCTCCGTGTTCTTTCAGCACACTGCTGACCACTGCCAGCCCGAGCCCCGTGCCTTCACCGGCGGCCCGGGTGCTGTAGAAGGGCTCGAAAATCTGCGCCCGTTGCGGCTCGGGAATGCCGGGACCATCGTCTTCCACCCGCACTTCCCAGCAGTCGCCGGCATCGTGGGCAGACACTCGTAACCGTGACTGTGCAGACTGACAGGCGTTGCGAATCACATTCAGGCAAGCCAGCCCCACCCGCAAAGGCTCCGCCCGTACCGGCATAGCCGCATCAAGGCCTTCGGTTTCCAGGGTTCTGGCTGCGCAGCGGTTATCGTCCTCCACCCGCTGCATCACATCCGCCAGCACCGAAGACAAATCCAGTGGCCTGCGGGAATCGGGCACATGCCGGAAACAATCCAGCAATTGCTGGATAATGGCGGTCATACGGCTGACCTGGTGCTCAATATCGCTCAGGTGGCGTTGCTGGTCCTCCGGCAAGCCGGAGCGGGCAAGGATTCGGGCCCGGCCCTGAATCACATTCAGCGGTGCCCCCAGTTCATGGGCCACCCCGCCGGCAACCCGGCCGATCATGGCGACTTTTTCCTGATACTCCAGCTGCTCGGCCAGCGCCCGCTCCCGGGCAATACGACCCTCGATTTCCGATTCCGCGCCCGCCATCCGGCGGCCCAGCTCGAGAATGCCTTTGTGTATCTGCCGGATTTCCCGGGGGCCGGACGGTGGCACCGCCAATACCCATTGGCCGGGCGCAAGGCCTGCCATGTTTTCCAGTAAACGGTTCACATGCCGGCCAACGGTCCGGTAATGGCCGAGTACAACCACAAGGATGATGATGGCCGACAAGGCCGACCAGATACTCACTGCCCACCATCGGGATGAGGCAACCAGGTCATGGAAATCGCTGCGCTGGCGGGTAACCTGGAGCAGCCCCTGTATACGGCCGTCCTCGCCCACCAGCGGGGTGAATTGGGAAAACACCGATTCGCCGTCGACCCGGCGGAAGGCTCCCCCCAGCTCACCGCTGGTGATCACCTTCTCCGCACTGGCGCTGTTGGTGACATCTGAATCCGCCACCCCCAGGCTGGCCACCCGGTTACCGGCATCATCAAACACCGAGGCCCCGGAAATACGGCCGATCTGGAAAATGGATTTCAGGGACTCCCCCAAGACCAGCTCGTCACCCTGGGACAGGGCATTGGCAACCGGCCCGGTGACGGCGCGGGCGACCAGTTCGAGGTCTTCCCTGAGCCGGTCATTCAGGGCCCGCTCCACCGCCCCCAGCCCGATGTAGATGGCGATGCCACTGAATAAGAGCAGGGGCACAACGATACTCAGCACCAGAGTCAGCTGCAGGGAGCGGAATAAATCCCGGAAGCGCCGGCCAAGGGAAACCATAAACCTGTCCTTCACAAGAAGTGTCACACCATTTTTGACACATGTGACATTTTGCCACAACCCAAGTTACTCACCTGTAATGCCAGACAAACAAGTAACCAATTGATTTAAAAGAATATTATTTAATTTGGAAAAGTTGGCACAGCGACTGCAATACACTGACCGTCAGTCACTGAAATCGGGGAACACTAAATTCTTCCCCCGACCCGTTAAAGCGAAAGGAGCCTGACCTATGAACAAGCTACTCGTATCTGTAACCGCATCCCTGGCACTTCTGGCCGCGGCACCCGCGATGGCACAGCAGAACCAGCAAGAGCCGGCAGCCCAGCAAACCCAGGGTTCCGGCTATTCTGACCCGGCCGCAGCGGGCACCCAGGACACCAACTTCAGCGATGCTCAGCTGAAAGACTTCATCGAAGCCCAGGAAGGTGTCATGGAAGTGCGCGAAGAGTACATCCAGAAGATCGAAGCGGCGGACTCCCAGCAAAAAGCCCAGGAACTGCAGATGGAAGCCAACGACAAAATGGTTTCCGTGATTGAAGACGTAGGTATCGACATCCCCACCTACAACTCCATCGCAACCGCCTACAGCAGCGAGCCGAAAGTTCGCAACCGTGTTGACGCCCTGATGTAAGCAAACCAGCATCCGGTTCGTCAGTTGCCCCGCCTTTGCGGGGCTTTTTTATGTTACAGGGCCGGACAATTGCTAAGACGGGTCTGTCACCCGTTTGGACACCATTCGCACGCCCTGCTCCAGGCATACTTCCGCAGCCCGGGTGCCGATGGAACGCACCTCGCCATACTCGCCGTTCACTTCAATCCAGTCGCCGGGCCGGTAAGGCATTTCGTACAGGGTGACGATGCCGGCAATCAGGCTGTTGGCGTAGTCTTTGAAGGCAAAGCCCAGGGCCAGGCCCAGGGCCAGGCCCAGGGCACCGAAGATCGCCACCATATTTTCGAATGATGGCTCCACCAGAGCCGGCACCACCATGGTGATGGTGAGGATGATAATCAGCAGCGACGCTATCACCACCAGGATAGCGGCTTCCAGCAAGGCTTCAGAGGTTATGGATGACAATGCACCCTTGATATCAAGATCGCCCATCATAGCCTCCTAGAAACCGTCGACCGGGTAACCCCGGGACTGCAGATATTTACGCACGGCGGGATAGCCCAGCGGAGTAACCCTGAACGCGCCTGCGGTGTCGCCCTGCGTGACCAGGTCGGCACGCTGGAACCGCGCCAGCGACAAGCTGATCTCCTGCCCCGGCAAGCCGGTCACCAGTTGTAACTGTTCAGGCAGGGGTTTTCCTGAGCGGTCTCGGATGTCAAAGATGCTACTCCAGCCAGATTATTCGGGAACCAGCCAGGTGACCGAAGACGACCACCCCAACCCGTTTTCGCCCTGCAACTCGTCCATCATGGCCGCAAAGCGTTGTTCAAAGCCCCAGGGCGGATTCACCACCAGCATACCTGAGCCAACCATGCCCCGCTCCGGCGGCGTATCCAGCATCACTTCGCTGCGCAGAACCTTACGCACTTCACCGCCTTTCAGGGCAGAAACCAGCTGCTCCTGCAAGCCACTGGTCAGTATCGGATACCAGACAAGATAGACCCCATGGCGGCACTTTTTCCATGCCTTGGTGAGGGTTTCGGCCACTGAGGTGTAATCACTTTTGATTTCGTAGGAGGGATCAATCAGCGTCAGCAGCCGGGGCTGGGGCGGCGGCAGTTTCTGCAGCAAACCTTTCAGGCCGTCCTGCTGCACCACACGAACTCCCGCATCCCGGGCCCAGCCAGCCAGTTGTTGGCCCTCGGTAGGGTGCAGTTCAAAGGCGATGACCGTATCGGCATCACGGGCAAAGCCCGCCAGCCAGGCCGGCGAGCCGGGATACGTCGCCAATTCACCGCTAGCAGGATTTTCGCTGGCCAGAACCTCCAGCATGGGCTGCCAGTCCGGCGATGACAGGCTGTTCCGTAACCGCCACAGGCGCTGTACACCGGTGTCCGCCTCGGCGGTTTTTCGGGCGCGCTCACCGGTCAGGTCGTAAACCGCACTGCCGGCATGGGTATCAAAACAGGCAATGGGTGTTTTCTTGGCCTGCATCATGGCCAGCGCCAGGGTTAATGCGGCATGTTTCTGTACATCCGCAAAGTTGCCGGCGTGGAAGGCGTGAAGGTAACTCAGCATATGGGGCTCCTGCTTTCAGGTGCCCATTAAGCACCAGCGGCAAGCCACAGGCAACCCGGCAGACGGTTAAGCCACGCCGAATGTCCTGCTATGCTTGCGGGCCTGACCACGGGAGTAAAAACATTGTCCAGCCAGAACAAAGCAACGGTTGACCAGCTTTACAGCCTGATCGCCAACGAAGAAGACGCACGGGTCTGCAAAGACATTCCGGAGGATGCCTGCCGGGAAGTGCCCCATAACTTCTTTCTGATTCTTTTCAGTAACGTACTGACCAAGCTCGGCGACTTGCTGATCAGCCCGAAAACCGTGCTGGCGTGGATGATGAGCGCCGTCGGTGCCCCTGCCCTGGTGGCCTGGCTGGTGCCGATACGGGAATCCGGTTCCATGGTGCCACAAATGGTGATTGCCGCCTGGGTTCGGCGCAAGGCGGTGCGGAAGTGGTTCTGGACACTGGGTAGCTTCGGGCAGTCAGTCAGCGTGGTTGGTATGGCCGCCAGCGTCTGGTTTCTGGAAGGTTATGCTGCCGGCCTGGGCATCATTGCAGGGTTAGTGGTGTTTTCCCTGGCCCGGGGCTTTTGCTCGGTGGCCATGAAAGACGTTCAGGGCAAGTGCATCCCGAAAACCCGTCGGGGCCGGTTGTCTGGCCTTGCCACCACCATTGGCGGCTCCCTGACGGTCGCCATGACCGCTCTGCTTTTCTGGGATCGTGGCGATCCAACCCTCGGGTTCTACAGCCTGCTTCTGCTGCTCGCTGCGGTGCTGTGGGTGATCGCCGGTTCTCTGTTTGCCAGTGTGGAAGAATTCCCCGGTGAAACCGGCGGCGGCAACAATGCCATGACCGAAGCCATTCAGAGTTTGTCTCTGCTGAGAGACGATGCGCCCTTTCGCCACTTCGTGGTAACCCGTGCCCTGCTGCTATGCTCGGCCTTGGCGTCGCCCTATTTCGTAGTGCTGGCTCAGAAGCAATCGGATGTCGGCTGGATGCTTGGGGTGTTTCTGTTGGCCAGTAGCCTGGCCAGCTCGGTCAGTGCCAGTTTCTGGGGCTGGGCGGCAGATACCTCAAGCCGGCGGGTCATCATACGGGGCGCAGCCATGGCCAGCGCCGTCTGCCTGTTGGTGGGCTTCAGTGCCTTGATCTTCGGGCCGGGTGTAGGTGGTGCCTGGTTCTACCCCGCCGCATTCTTTGTTCTGAGCATCGTCCATGCCGGCGTGCGCCTGGGGCGTAAAACCTACCTGGTGGATATGGCCGGAGGCAACAAACGCACAGATTATACCGCCGTCAGCAATACGGTGATCGGGGTTCTGCTGCTGGTAACCGGGGGGCTAACCGCCGCGCTGTCGCTGATTTCAGACGTGGCAGTGATTATTGTGCTGGGGCTGATGGGCTTTACCGGAATGGTCAGCGCCCTGCGCCTGAAAGAGGTCACCGAAGACTGAGCGTCCCGTTACTCGGGTGCCTTGCCGTCGTTCAGCGCCAGGGCGCCTTTAACAATGCGATAAATCACCCAGATGGCCATCCCCAGAAGGATAAACCAGCCAATAATCACCATCAGGGTAAGGGTGCCAATGACCAGCCACAGCAGGCCAATCCAGAAGGTGCGGATCTGCCAGCGAAAATGGGGCTCAATCCAGGTGCCACGCACCTCATCCATCTTGACGTAGTTGATGATCACTCCGGCCAGAGCAGTGACGAAGCCGAGGAGAACTCCCCCAAGCAACAACGACAACGCCTGCAGAATGTAGACAGTAATCGCCAGATTACGGGCAGCATCCGTACCCTGCGGTTTGTTCTGATTCGATTCGGCGGGAATAAACTCAGGCTCAGCCACGGGCAACTCCTTTCAACCAAACCCGCAGCATAGCAGCGAACCTCAGTGCCCGGAAGGCCGGTAACCTATCCGGAAACCACCCCAGTGCTTGCCGTTGACATAGATGGGCACCGACAGGTCATGCATGATCTCACCGGTATCGCGCCGGTAGGTTTGCAACAGCATGTCCTGAGTGTGACTGCCGCAACGAATACCGGTGCGATCATTGAACAGTCGCTTGCTCCGGCTTTTCACCAGATCCACTTCGGGGTTACCGGTGGGCGGGTGGGCAAAATCCCGATTGTGGGTTGGCACGTAGCCATCCGGGGCGCAGGCAATGGAGAAGACGATGGCATCGTGGGAATTCTTGATGCTCTCCTGCAACGCTGGCAGCACCTGGTCAGTGAAACGGTCGAAGGCGCTGCTGTATTGCTGGGGGTTGGTGTTCGGGATCGGCTCTCGCTTCTTCTCGAATAGGGCCGATTCGCTCAGTTTGCCCTGCTGAATGGCCTGCTCAAAAAGCTCACCGATCTGGGCGGCTCCCGCACGCGCCTGATCAAAGAACGATCGGTGGTAACTTTGACTACTGTTCAACGCGAACGCGGCATTGGCGTTTTCCGCCAGTTCCATCAGGGTGGCCGCCTGGCCCGCCAGAGAAGCCACACTGCTGTCACTTTCTGCAATATGATCTCGCACCGATTCAATGACAGAGAACACCTGTTCCAGACTCTGCTCATTGGCCTGGTCAATCTCTGCAATACGGGCAACCTGCTGCTGCACCCGGTCGGATTGGTCGCGAATCAGATCCAGCTGCGCGCCAACGCTTTCAACGGATGTCAGCCCCTGCTCCACGGAGCGGGCCAGGTCCTCAATTCGGGCAACGATCAGGGAAGTATCACCCTGGATTTCTTCCAGGGTTTCCGCCACTTCGCTGGTCGCTTGTGCAGTGCGCCCCGCCAGCTGTCGAACCTCATCCGCCACCACGGCAAAGCCCCGGCCCTGATCACCCGCACGGGCGGCCTCAATGGCCGCATTGAGTGCAAGCAGATTGGTTTGCTCGGCAATACCCTGAATGGTGGCGGTCACGCCCTGGATCTTGCTGGACTTCTCGTTCAGCTCCTGGATCAGCCGGAGATTCTCACCGGACTGCTGGTGTACCGCGCGCACACTGTCAATGGCCGAGATCAGCGCTTCGCGCCCCTCGATACTGACCTGCTTGTTCTGGAGAGCCATGGTGGCGGCATCGGTCGCCTGCTCGGAGGACTCCCGGACGGTCTCGGTAATCTGGCCCGCGTAATCGGCCATCTGGGCGGTTTCTTCCACCTGACGGTCCAGCCGGATCTTGAGCTGGTCTGCGGCGAAGGAGACCTGGGCGGCGGAAATAGCGTTCCTGTCCGCGCTTCCGGAGAGGGTTTCCACCAGAGCCCGCCCGGCTTTCGCATCGGAAAGCAACTGCCGACACTGGGCCCGGAGCGGATGATCTTCTGCCAGGGTGCCATCGTTCAGGGCCTTGAGCCCGCGTTCGGTCGGCTCCAGCACCCGGACGATCAGAAAGCCGCCAGCGGCCACAAGGCCAACCACCAGCCCAACCAGTGTTGATGCTGGTTCAAGACCTAGCAAAGGCGCCACCACTGCACTGATGATCGCAAGAACAACGGCAACCGCCACCCCCCATAGTATTGAAGCCCGATCCAGTAACCCCATAGAAACCTCTTCTTTATCGTTGCTTCTGCCAACATTTTGTTATTTAAGGCCATCGTGGAAACTAAAGAATTGATGTGAGTTAATAACTCATACTTTAGTGTATTCAACTGGCTTATCGGCAGGAAAAGGGTTTTCTGAAACAAAAAACCGCAAACCCGACCCACTCTGTTACCAGGTGGGCCGGATTTACGGTGTTTTCAGCGCGGATCTAATGCTCTAAAAAACGTCAACCTTTCCGGGGTTATTGAACCTCCTGATTGGCAGCCCCGCTGATGTCGGCCGCATAATCCATGACATGATAGATCATGTTCTGCTCATTGGTGCCAGTCAGCAGGTTGGCGCCCGGGCCCCGGGCATAAATGCCTACGTCCTCTCCAGCGTGAGTCTCACTACCAAGCGGCACCAATGCCTCCTGATGATAGCCCGGTGTGGTGGTATCCACATTGGTCAGATCCATTCTTCCGGCGTTGACAGGGTCACCATAGGTACGGTCCGCATCAGTCTCACTTCCATAATCTCGCATGCCAAGGCCATTGGCGTAGCCCAGCGTAGTGTATGGCAGGTCATCCGCCGCCAGTGCAGGCTGATCTTCCTCAATACCCACGACCTTGCCCAGAATCGGGTTACCGCGCCTGGGATAACCCGCCATCGTCAATACGTGGCTGTGATCCGCGGTCACAATGATGAGCGTATCCTCCGCACTGGTCTGATCCACGGCCACCTGAACGGCTTTTGCCAGTTCAATGGTATCGGTCAGTGCGCCATAAGCACTTCCCGCGTGGCTGGCATGATCAATCCGGCCCGCCTCGACGGTCAAGAAGAAACCATCGGTATCATTATCGAGAATGTCGATGGCCTTGGCGGTCATCTCACTCAGTGAAGGCTCACCGGCAACATCATTGCCACGATCCGCCTCGTATTGCATGTGAGACTCGTTGAACAGGCCGAACAGCCGGGAGGTGGTTGCCGGGTTGACG
>NZ_JBSXOP010000025.1:0-53200 GCF_056859535.1 Marinobacter sp. L-46 | reverse complement strand
GATGCCTGCCAGTCTTCGATACGTTGCTGCCAGAGCCGTCTGCGTTCGATGTGTGTCATACTGATTTCTCCTGGGTTGACGAGGAAATCAGTGTGGGCAATCTTGGTAACCGAAAGTAGGTGCTGGTTTATTGGCGCTTACCCTTGCTTACCTGCTACTCTGAAGTTCAGGTTCATTCACCGCAATTTTGGCGGTGGTTTTAATCACAGTGCATCAGCGGTAGCTGGTGCCAGGGGGCGTCGG
Source organism: Marinobacter sp. L-46 (assembly GCF_056859535.1). Taxonomy (NCBI): domain Bacteria; kingdom Pseudomonadati; phylum Pseudomonadota; class Gammaproteobacteria; order Pseudomonadales; family Marinobacteraceae; genus Marinobacter; species Marinobacter sp. L-46. The sequence goes on along the minus strand of NZ_JBSXOP010000025.1, from coordinate 52,957 downwards.
TGCAGGCTGTCATGTTTGGTTGCCAAAGGTCGGGTTTCATTCCGGTTCGGTTGTTCGCAGCTAACAAGGCGCATCAATACGCGGCCTGTGGCCGCCGGACGCCCTTTTCATTGCGGCTGCGCCTCCATTACAAGGGCGCCGTTGTGCGCTGGCGTTAGCTGGTAGTGCCTTTGTCGTTTTTGGTGGCTGGGTGCCATCGGGCCTTGGCCGCAAACGGGTAGCAAAATCGGAAAGTTTTGTGGTTCGCCAAGGCCGTCAGAATCCGTGGTCAGATTGGCAGCTCAATCTGGTTCCGGTGTTGGTATAAAAGTCGGTGCTTGCCTTGTGGGGTCGTTCACCGAAAATTGGGTCTGGGTCGGCTAGTCTGAAGTTCAGGTTCATTCACCGCATCGTTGGCGGTGGTTTCAATCACAGTGCATCGGCGGTTTTCGGTGCCAGGGCAGCGGTGCATGCCGTCTTGTTGGTTGCCAGGTATCGGGCTTCACAGTTACCCCCAGCTAACCAGTCGCTGTAGTTCGCGGCCGATGGCCGCCGGACGCCCGTTTCATTGCGGCGTCGCCTCCATTACAAGGGCGCCGCTAAGCTAAGCGTTAGCTGTGTAGTGCGCTGTTCCTTTTGGGTTGTTCGGTGCCAGTGGCCTTGGCCGTAAGCGGGCAGCAAAACCGGCAATGTTGGTGGCTCGCCAAGGCCGTCGAAATCCGTCGTCAGATTGGCAGCTCAGTCGGTCAGCGGTGATGGTAAAAGCTTGGGTGTTTACCTTGCGGGGCTGTCCGGCGAAACCTGGTTCCTTGCTTACCTGCTACTCTGAAGTTCAGGTTCATTCGCCGCATCATCGGCGGTGGTTTTAATCAAGGTGCATTGGCCAGAGCTTGTGCCCCAAAGAAACGGAGCAGGCTGTCATGCTGGTTGCCAAAGATCGGGTTTCATTCCGGTTCGGTTGTTCGCAGCTAACAAAGCCATCAAATTCGCTCCCTACGGTCGCCGGACGCCCTTGTCAGGGCGCCGTTTATGGCCGGCGTTAAAAGGTAAGGATAGACCCCATGGGTGAGTTGTTAGTTGTAGTGCTGGATGCCTTAGTCGGCGGCGTGGTTTTGTGGCTTGCCGCAAAGATTACCCTTGTCGACTTAGCATTGAGTGAGACTGTCATTGCGGCGGGTGGGGCCGCTGCCGTTGCTTTGGTGCCTACGATTGGCTGGTTATTGTCGCTTGTCGTGCTTTTTGTTCTGCTCAAAAAATTCAGCAGAGCAAATATCTGGCCGGATATAATTCTGATGGTTATCGTTAGCAGGTTGGTATCGTTCGTTGCTCTCATGGCCTTGGGTGGCCTGCGATAGCTTTTAACAAGTCGCTGTAGTACGCGGCCGATGGCCGCCGGACGCCCTTTTCATTGCGGCTACGCCTCCATTACAAGGTCGCCGCTAAGCTCATTCGTTAACTGTCACGGAAGATCTCAGTGAAATTTGAAGTATCGAGCAATCTTAAAATCAGTCCCGAAGATGTTGCTGGGCTACTCACCATGAAGGGCGTAAATAGGGAATTGAGCCCTCTCATCCGTATGACGGCTCCCTCAGAATGGTCAAGCAAACCGATCTTCGAATGGCCCTCCGGTAGGGTGCTCTTTTCGAGCTGGATACTCCTTTTCGGTATCCTTCCCATTGATCGGCACACGTTCTTTTTTCAATCCATTGATCGCCAACGGGGTTTTGTGGAGGTGTCCAGTACTTTAACCAATAAGCTGTGGCACCATCGGCGGGACATCAATCGGAACGGGGCATTATGCTGGGTCACCGATACCGTCGAGTTCCAGTGTAGGTTGCCAGTGTTGGCAGACGTTCTGGCACCTGTCTACCGACTCATCTTCAAGCACCGTCATCAGGTGCTAAGGTCATACTATGGTGGCAGCGCCAGTTAACCAGTCAATTAAGTTCGTTCCGGCCTGCGGCCTCCACCGGACGCCCCTGTCGGGCCGCCGCTTATTTCAGCGTTAACCCTTGTGACCAGCATCTTGCAAAACTCCGTCAATGACGTATATTGACTGTCATGTTTACCATCATCGAAACCCCTACATTTGAAGCAGATGCCAGAAAAATCTGGACTGAGGAAGAGCGAAGCGCTTTCTTTGCCTGGCTTGCGGCAAGTCCGGAAATTGGTGACCCCATTCCGGGTAGCGGCGGATGTAGAAAGGTTCGTTGGTCGGTAGCGGGTTCAGGGAAGCGCGGTGGGGTGCGAGTCATTTACTTCACCAAGTTGGCAAATGGTGAGATCTGGTTATTGGTGATCTACAAGAAAGCCGTCAGGGGCAATATACCCGCTCATATCCTGAAGTCGATTCGTGAGGTATTGGAAAATGAGTGACGAGACACTAAGTGCTGAGGAGCTTGGCAACAAGTTGCTTCAGTCTGTTAAAGAAATGAAAGCGGGCAAAACTGCACGAGTCAGTCGTGTTGAGCCTAACGAGGTGGCAGAGGCTCGAGGCAAAACCGGACTGACTCAGGTCGAGTTTGCTGAGGTACTGCATATTTCCGCGCGAACCCTGCAGGAGTGGGAGCAAGGTCGACGTGAACCCTCTGGTCCAGCAAAAGCGCTCATTGAGATTGCTTCCCGTCATCCCGAGGTCATTCGAGAAGGCCTCGAGCTACGGGGTTAACAAGCGGCTGTTGTCGGACGCGCCTACGCTGCGCTCCGGCACGCCGCAAAGCCGGGCGTTAGAGCACGAAACCAAGGGTAGGTAAATGACTCAGCTCGTCACTTTACAGAACATCGCTAGAGAACGGATGAATAAGTGCTCTGATGTGCTTTCACGAAAATTTTTGCGCTCTGTAAGACCCATATATGGAAGTACGGAGCGTGGTGAGCCGGAGCATATCGGTAGCTGTGTTTTGGTGGATTTTGCAGGGAAGAAATACCTTGTTACGGCTGCGCACGTAATTGATAACAATGAACAGACGACTCTTTATGTTGGTGGCGAAAGAAATTTGGTTGAAGTGGTAGGTGAATTTCTCATTACTGCGCCTCCAAAAGGCCAGAGAAGTAACGACAAACTGGACTTCGCAATCCATGAAGTGAAAGATGAGTTTGAAGCGTCACTTGGGAACTTGGATTTTATCAACGAAAGCGAATGTCTTATTCAGCCTCAGGAAGAACCCCCAAAATTCTGCTTAGCGCTTGGCTATCCCAACTCGAAAAATAAGAAATTTAATAGGAACGCAAAAACCGTAAAAGAGGTTCCTTTCGTCTATTCATCATCCCTCAAGCACGAGGGCGATATTTTTTCGACTGTTGGCGCAAGTGTTTGGCACCATTTTCTCCTAGACTTCTGTGGGAGATATTCTAAAAACGAGAAGGGCGAGAAAGTCCACTCGTGGTCACCGATCGGGGTCAGTGGGGGTGGCCTTTTCTCAATTAAGGGACTAGATCTCAATAGTGTCCTTGATGACAGTGATTGCCATGGTGAGCTAATCGGCATTTTTATTGAGTTCCACAAGTCTCAGAAAGTTTTGCTAGCCATTAAATTTTCCACAATTTATGCAGCTCTAACAAATGCAGGCAAGGGATGCTCCTGACGTCGCGCCCCTGCTGCAAGCGTTATGCAAGGAAGACATAGTTTTGAGAAATCTGTTTGAGGAACAGCTCTACGTTAAGGTTTCACGGAATCGCTTCGAAATAGCGAGAGTGACCGGTGATCCCTCGGCCGAAATTGTTTCTTCACCGGAGCCTTTCAGTACCGCTCGTCTGCTTGTTGGAGAGTTTTCACGAGCAGAACACGAGCTGAGAAAGGGCATAAGGAAGGTGCTGCCTAAAACTTTTATCAAAAGAAGCGCTGCGGTTCTGATTCACCCTTTGGAAATGACTGAAAACGGCCTCTGCCGAGTGGAAGTCAAGATATTGCGTGAGCTAGCACTTGGTGCTGGCGCATACAAAGTAGAGGTATGGGAGGGGGAAGAGCTAACTCCCTCGCAAGTCGTTGAAAAATTAAAAAATGCATAACAAGGCGCATCAGTACGCGGCCGATGGCCGCCGGACGCCACTGTCGTGGCGCCGGTTACCTCAGCGTTATGTGTGAGGAGTATGGATGAGTCCTACAGTATTCCGAGAAAAAGGATATCGTTTCTTTTTCTTCTCGCGAGAGGAGTCTCGCATGCATGTTCATGTAGTATCGGGTGATGGCGAGGCAAAATTCTGGCTTGAACCAGATCTTGAGCTGTCCAAAAATTACGGATACAACCGGCAGCAACTGAAAGAAATCGAATTATTGGTGGAGGATCACCGAGATGAGCTTGTCAGCGCTTGGAAACAGCACTTCGGCAGTTGAGGTGACGAACATTTCTGCGCATGGCGTGTGGCTTCTGGCGCACGACCGAGAGTTTTTCATGCCCTACAACAGTTTTCCCTGGTTTAAGGAGCAGCCGGTCAGCGCAATTGTGAACGTTGAGGAACAATCTCCAGGCCACTTCTATTGGCCTGACCTTGATGTCGACCTGACGGAAGAAATTATAGAGCATCCCGAGAGGTTCCCGAACGTCGCTCACTGCACATAACCATCGCAGGCACGGCGACGTCTTTTCCATTGCGGCTTCGCCTCCATTCCAAAGCCGCGCATGCAGCTGGCTGCTCTGGATACGGCGACTTCAGTGGAAGATATGGATATCCCTGGCTTTCGGCTTCACCCATTGAAGAGAAAAGACAAGGGGCGGTGGTCGATTCGGGTTAACGGAAATTGGCGCATGACGTTCGAATTTCAGGACGGCAATGCCTACATTCTTGATTATGAGGATTATCACTAATGACTATGCATAATCCGCCGCATCCTGGTGAATTCATTCGCGAGGTTTACCTGGAGCCCTTCGGTATCAGCTCTCGTCAGCTTGCTTCCAGTCTGGGCGTTTCACCTTCTACATTGTCGCGGCTGCTCAAAGGAGATAGTGGTATTAGCCCGGAAATGTCATTGCGGCTATCCAAGGTTCTCGGGCGCACTCCTGAGAGCTGGTTGGCAATGCAGGACATGTACGATCTTTGGGTGGCCCGCAATACGGTCAATCTGGATGGCATTCATCCCTTGGACTTCGAAGCAGCTTAACCAGTGGCTGTTGTCGGACGCGCCTGCGCTGGCGCTCCGGCACGCCGTTTATTGCGGGCGTCATGCAATACGTTCGTCTTGACGTACGTACCCAGAGGCGTACACTTTGGTGAAAAGATAAACACACAAGAGGTGCGTCATGACCGGAATCACAGCAACTGAGGCGCGCAGCAACCTATATCGGTTGATTGACGAGACCGCCGAGTCCCACCAACCAATCGTCATCATGGGTAAGCGGAACAAAGCCGTCCTGGTTTCCGAGGAAGACTGGTCTGCAATTCAGGAAACACTTTACCTGCTCTCCGTACCAGGTATGCGGGAGTCTATTCGTGAGGGGATGGATACCCCCGTGGATGAATGTGACGAGGAGCTGGACTGGTGACATGGAAGTTGGTTTACACCAAGCAAGCCCAGAAAGATGCAAAGAAGTTGGCCTCCAGCGGCCTTAAACCAAAAGCCCAGGAACTGTTAGCGCTGATAGCGGAAGATCCATACCGCAAGCCGCCTCCGATTGAGAAGCTCATTGGTGATCTTTCAGGGGCCTATTCACGCCGCATCAATATTCAGCATCGTCTGGTCTACCAAGTACTCGAGGAGGAGCGAGTGGTGAAAGTTCTCAGGCTCTGGAGTCACTACGAATAAGGCATAGCCAGGCGCTGTTGCCGGACAAATTTTCCACCGCTTCGCGGCTCCAAAATTGGCGCAAAGCTTCGCGTTTTAGCTGTGATTGTCTCACTCGAAAAGTGATACTATAGTGTCACTATTAATTTGGATCAGGGTGGGCCCATGAAAGTTGAGCTGGTTACGAACCTCAAGCGCCAAGCCACAAAGATTCTGGCAGATCTGCACCTGACTAAAGAGCCGATACTGATCACGGAGCACGGTCAGCCATCCGCATACCTTGTTGATGTGCAAGATTACGAGTTTATGCAGCGCCGACTTGAGCTGCTTGAGGGGCTCTCACGAGGAGAGCTGGCTGTACTTGAGGGAAGAACGTACAGTCAAAGTGAGGCCAGGGAGAAAATGAGTAAATGGCTGAAGTAATCTGGACGGAGCCCGCCCTTCAAGAACTGGATGCGATCGCTGAGTACATTGCTCTAGATAATCCTGCAGCCGCAAGTCACCTGGTCCAAGAAGTTTTCGATAAGACCGGGTGTTTGGAAGATTTCCCCCAATCCGGACGGATTCCTCCAGAGCTCCCTTCTCCGCTTCGCTAGGTCAAAGTCACCGGTGCGCCAGCACACTGCTGAGCCAGGCGCTTTCAGCGCCCCTTAAACAAAGACCCCAACAACCCCCGCAAAATACTCCGGGTCATCTCCCGCCCTGCGGTGCGGGCTACGCTTTTTGCCATGGTTTCAAAAACGCCCTGGCGCGACGATGTTCTTGCTCGCGCCGGGGCTTTTCGTTTGCTGGTTGGCGCTTTGTACATCTGGCTGTCATCAAGCGCTGCCTGTTCGGCTTCCCTGGCAGCTTGTTCGGCTCGTTCTTTCAGTTTCCCGTAGGCCGATTCGCGGTCAATGGTGGTGTTGTACCTTGGGCCAAACTCGCTGGCATTGATGATTTGCCTGCGTTCTTCGGCCGTGGCCGGGCCCAGGCGGGAGGAGGGCGGCCGGATCAGGGTCTGGTCCACTATCGATGGCATGCCTTTGGCGTCCAGTGTGGATACCAGGGCTTCGCCGATACCCAGTTCGGTGATGACCTTTTCAGTATTAAGGTTAGGGTTTTGCCGGAAGGTGGAGGCGGCAGAACGAACGGCTTTCTGGTCTCGGGGGGTAAAGGCTCTGAGTGCGTGTTGTACCCGGTTGCCCAGCTGGCCCAGCACGGTGTCCGGGATGTCTGTGGGGTTTTGGGAGACAAAATAAACGCCTACTCCCTTGGAGCGGATCAGCCGAACAACCTGTTCAACCTTCTGCAGGAGAGCTTTCGGGGCATCATCAAACAGCAGGTGCGCTTCGTCGAAAAAGAACACGAGTTTGGGTTTGTCGGGGTCGCCGACTTCCGGTAACTCTTCAAACAGTTCGGCAAGCAACCAGAGCAGGATGGTGGCGTAGAGCCGTGGGCGTTGAATCAACTGGTCTGCTGCCAGCAGGTTAATGTGTCCGTGCCCTGCAGTGTCGCAGCGCATGAGGTCGGCAAGCTCCAGTGCGGGCTCACCGAAAAACCGGTCTCCGCCTTCTTGCTCAAGTTGAAGTAACCGGCGCTGTATGGCGCCCACAGAGGATTTGCTGACGTTGCCGTAGATTGCCGTAAGCTCTTGTGACTGCTCGGCTACGAAGGTCATCAGGGCTCGCAGGTCTTTCAGGTCCAGCAGGGCCATGCCGTGCTCGTCCGCCACTTTGAATGCGATGTTCAGAACGCCCTCCTGGGTGTCGTTGAGTTCCAGCAGGCGAGACAGTAAAAGTGGCCCCATATCTGAAATGGTGGCCCGCATGGGGTGGCCTTCGGCGCCGAAGACACCCCAGAAAACGGTGGGGAAACCATGGAAGGTGTAGGGTTCAAGGCCTATCTTCTCTGCACGCTTGAGCAGCGCAGGCTTGGGCGTGCCGGGCTGGGAGATGCCAGACAAGTCGCCTTTTACATCGGCCATGAACACCGGCACACCCTGGGCGGAAAAGCCTTCCGCCAGAATCTGCAGGGTGACGGTTTTGCCGGTACCTGTGGCGCCGGCAATCAGGCCATGACGGTTAGCACGGCTTAGCAGCAGGCTCTGAACGTGACTGCCCCCTCGCAGGATCGCCAGAAGCGGTATCTGCGCCAGATGGACATTTACTTTTCCTGGTTCGTGGAGCAGTTCTTTCTTGAATGCATGACCCGCGAAAGCTTTTCCGCACTGGACGAGGCGCTCCGCCAGAGCATTACGGATTTTCTCCAGCAGGAGCGAACTCATCGCAAAGAGCAGGATTACCTGCGTGATTTTCTGGGCACGCCTACCGCGCTTTGGAATCGAATGAGCCTCTACGACCGGTTACTGTAGTACCCCATCTCGCTGCGGCCAAAGGTTGCCGAACTCGGCTCCGGTACGCGCAAGCTGGTGAAGGCTGCCACCACAATGTTCATCATGTCGATACTGACCTACATGCTGTTTAATGTGCGCAATGCCAGCGAAACGCTTTCCATCACGTTGTTGCTGGTTATCGCGTTGATGTACGGCGTTCGTGACATGGTGCGCGAAGACATGATCAACGTGATTACCCGCCGGTTACGCCGGGGCAAGCCCCGTTGGCGGATTCGCCTGCGAATGCCTTACACCAGGCAGCAGGTGGCCAGGCAGCTGGTGTGGGTGGATTATCGGAATCTCCAGGAGTTGCCGCAGGTGGTCGTCAGTGCCATCGGACGCTCGGCCAACAACGATGATGCACAAGTTATCTGTTACCGGTCTCTGCTCAAACCGGACAAAGACACCCTGGAACACGATGAGATCAGGGAGCGTATAACGCTGGATTTCGAAGCTCTGTGTGAAATGATCAAGGTAAGCCGGGATCGACTGCATGTGTGTGAGGAGGATGAGGAGTCCGGGTTTTCGGTACAGGTTCATCCGATCGAGAGGCAGCAGGACTTCCATTTATTGCTGGTGTCTGAGCAGCCAGGGCAGGATCAGTCGTCGGCCCAGCTGTGGCGCCTGCGGCTGGGTAACAGTGGCATTGTGCAGAGCAAAAGCAAGGATCCAAACTGGCCCAGCCCTGAAGAGCAGATGAAGCGCAGTTGGTGGGATCGGATAACGGCTGTGTTCAAGAAAAACTAGGTTGTGAAATCCCGGGGGGTGCCTGTGCGTTATCGCAGCCGAAATACCGCGTGCCCGCCGTCATGCCGAAACAGGGCTGAGGCGGGTGTCCAGCCCAGGCTTCAGTTTGGTGGCATCAAAGCTGAGTACGTCGATCACCACTTCCGGGGCACTCGGGTCGCCCACCTACAGGATGGCTTCGCCGGCCTGGGTCACACCTTCATTCCGGTGTAAGCCATTGTTTGTAGGGCCGAGTATAGTTCATGGGTGCTTTCCTGTGCCGGATTCAGTTACAGTCATGCCACGCATCTTTCAACGTAAAGGGGAGAAACAACTGATGAGCGATCCGACCTACACGCCACCGAAAGTCTGGAAATGGGAGCAGGGCAACGGCGGCAGGTTTGCCAGCATCAACCGCCCGATTGCCGGTGCCACCCATGATAAAGACTTGCCGGTGGGCGAGCATCCGTTCCAGCTGTATTCCCTGGCAACGCCCAACGGTGTTAAAGCCACCATCATGTTTGAGGAATTGCTGGAGAAAGGCATCAAGGAAGCCGAATACGATGCCTGGCTGATCCAGATTATGGAAGGTGACCAGTTCAGTAGCGGTTTTGTGGAGGTTAACCCCAACTCCAAGATCCCCGCGTTGCTGGATCGCAGTGAAGACCCGGCCGTGCGGGTATTCGAATCCGGTTCTATCCTGTTCTATCTGGCAGAGAAGTTTGGAGCCTTCCTGCCAACGGACCGTGCCCGGCGTGCAGAAACTATGAACTGGCTGTTCTGGCAGATGGCCAGCGCACCGATTCTGGGTGGTGGATTCGGGCATTTCTATGCCTATGCCCCGGAAAAATACGAGTACCCCATCAACCGCTACACCATGGAGGTGAAGCGCCAGCTGGATGTGCTGGATCGGCAGCTGGCGGACAACCAGTATATTGCCGGTGACGAGTACACCATCGCCGATATGGCGGTGTGGCCCTGGTATGGTTCGCTGGTGAAGAATACCGTGTATGAGGCCGCCGAATTCCTGGAAGCCCATACTTATACCAACGTGCTGCGCTGGACGAATGAACTGGCCAAGCGCCCGGCAGTGCAGCGTGGCCGCATGGTGAACCGTGCCTGGGGCGAGTTGTCCTCCCAGCTGCTTGAGCGCCACGATGCGAGCGATTTTGACTTACGCACCCAGGATAAACTCGAAGGCCAGCAATCTTAAGGAGCAAGAATGGCTGTGCCTGCGGCGTTAACCGAGGACCAGGTTAACCTGCTGCGCACGGCGGGGTACGGCTTTGCCCGGTAAGTGGGTGGCAGTTCCGGCCTGGTTCGGCCGGTGGTGGCGTCTGGTCTTGTCCTTGCTTTTCAGGTTCCATTACTACGTTCCTGTCTGATTAGAAGCCCATGGCGGATGAAGTGCTTCGCCTGGGGTCGGCGCCGCCAAACAGAGTGCCGTCTTCGCCGATCATGATGCTCTGAATGGCGCCCATGGCGGTACTGGTATTCACCACATGGCCCCTGGACTCAAGCAATTCGATAGTGTCCTGGCTGATGCCCTGTTCGATGCGAATCTCATCTGGCAGCCACTGATGGTGCATGCGCGGGGCGCTGACGGCGGTCTGTATGTTCATATTATGGTCGATCACATTCATCACTACCTGCAAGGTGGTGGTGATAATACGAGAGCCGCCCGGGCTGCCGGTGACCAGAACATTCTTGCCGTCTTTACGCACGATAGTGGGCGACATGGAGCTGAGCATACGCTTGCCCGGTTCAATCTTGTTGGCTTCGCCACCAATCAGGCCGTAGGCGTTGGCAGCGCCCGGCTTGGCGCTGAAGTCGTCCATTTCATTGTTCAGCAGAAAGCCTGCGCCGGCCACGGTGATGCCGGAGCCGTAGCTGAAATTGATGGTGTAGGTGTTGGATACGGCATTGCCCCAACGGTCCACCACCGAGAAGTGGGTGGTTTCCGGGCTTTCAAATACCGCGGGCTGGCCGGGCTTGATCTCGAGGGACGGGCGGGCCTTGTCCGGGGCAATGCCTTTGCGCAGTTCTGCGGCGTAGTCTTTGCTGGTCAGCCCGGCCAGGGGCACCTCCACAAAGTCCGTGTCGCCCAGGTATTCGGCCCGGTCGGCGTAGGCCAGCTTCATGGCTTCTGCCATGTGGTGCAGGGTGTTGGCGGAGTTGTGCCCCCATTCGCCAATGGGGAAGTGCTCAAGAATATTCAGGATCTGGACGATGTGGGTGCCGCCGGAAGAGGGCGGTGACATGGAGAAAATATCGTATCCCCGGTAATTACCCTGCACCGGCTGGCGGACCGCGGGCTGATAGCTGGCCAGGTCCTCCAGGGTAATCAGCCCGTTGCCGCGCTGCATTTCTTCCACAATCAGCCGGGCGGTTTCGCCCTGGTAAAAGCCCTCGATGCCTTGATCAGCAATGCGTTGAAGCGTAGCGGCCAGCTCCGGCTGCCTGAACGTTTCCCCCGGCTGCGGTGCGGAGCCGTCTTCCTTATAAAAGGTATCGCGGGTGGCGGGCCAGCGTTGCAAGCGATCCCGCGCCTGTTCCAGCCCCTTGGTAAACCGGTGTGGAACCACAAAGCCATCCCTGGCCAGGCGTATGGCCGGCGCCAGGGCTTCTTTCAGTGATAGGGTGCCATGGCGTTCAAGGGCCATGGCCAGGCCAGCCACGGTGCCGGGAACACCCGCGGCTTTATGGCTGAACCGGCTGCGCTCGTTCACCACATTGCCGTCTTCATCCTGGAACATGGTTTCGGTCGCGGCCGCCGGTGCGGTTTCCCGGTAGTCGATGGCTTCCGGTGCGGAGCCATCGCCCGGTGCGTAGAGCAGGAAGCCGCCACCACCGATGTTTCCGGAGCGGGGCTGGGTGACGGCCAGGGCAAAGCCGGCGGTAACCGCAGCATCTGCGGCGTTACCACCGTTTTTGAGAACCTGCAGGGCCACTTCCGAGGCCAGCGTGTGGCTGGTGGCCACCATGCCCTGGGTGCCTTGAACGGGATGAAAGCGCTCGCCTTCCAGAATGGCCTGGTTGCTGGCTGCCGCAGCAGTGGTTGCAACTGCGAACAAGCTTGCGGCTGTAAGGCGCCACAGGCCCCTCAGAGGGATTTTCTTTAAAAGGCTGTGGTTGACTCTGTCCATGCGCTCACTCCTCGTTTCTGGCTTTCAGATAGGCTATCATAGCCGGTCATTTTTAACGGTGCGTTCCGATCGTTTGCCGCAAACTTTGTTTTGCCGGTTCCCCGTCGCACCCGCTTTCCCGGATTCAAGTTAAGGAAAGGCTTCATGGAGCATACCTATCGTCTTGTTATTTCCTGCCCGGACCGGGTGGGAATTGTTGCCAAGGTGAGTAATTTCCTGTCCACCTACAATGGCTGGATTACCGAGGCGAGCCACCACTCAGACACCCAGTCCGGCTGGTTCTTCATGCGGCACGAGATCAAGGCCGAATCGATTCCGTTCGGGCTGGACCAGTTCCGCGCAGCCTTCGAACCGATTGCCCGCGAGTTCAACATGAACTGGCACATTGCCGATTCTGCCCGCCCCAAGCGGGTGATCCTGATGTGCAGCAAGGAATCCCACTGCCTGGCCGACCTGTTGCACCGCTGGCACAGCAAGGAACTCAACTGCGAAATCGTGGCGGTTATCTCGAACCACGATGACCTGCGCCGGATGGTGGAATGGCATGACATTCCCTACCACCATGTGCCGGTAAGCAAGGAAAACAAGGCCGAAGCCTTCGCCCACATTGAAGAGCTGTTCGCACAGTACGAAACCGATGTGGTGGTGCTGGCCCGTTATATGCAAATCCTGCCGGCTGCCCTGTGTGAAAAGTATGCGGGCAAGGTGATCAATATCCATCACAGCTTCCTGCCGTCTTTCGCTGGTGCCCGGCCATACCACCAGGCTTATAGCCGTGGTGTGAAGCTGATTGGTGCAACCTGCCACTACGTAACCCAGGATCTTGATGAGGGCCCGATCATCGAGCAGGACGTTATTCGCATCAGCCATCGCGACTCCATCGAAGACATGGTTCGCCTGGGTAAGGATGTTGAGAAGAACGTACTGGCCCGCGGGCTCCGGTCGCATGTTGAAGACCGCGTGATTACCTATGAAAACAAGACCGTAGTGTTTGATTAAGGCTTTACCACAGTTGCCCCGGCGAGGGGTGGACTGTGGTATGCTTGGCGGCTTGTTGAAGAATAAATGTGGGTGCGGAAAAAGGCCCCGTAACGACTTCCAGATAACGCAAAGGAACCTTTCTCGATGGGTGAGTTAGCCAAAGAGATCCTGCCGGTCAATATTGAAGACGAATTGAAACAGTCCTACCTCGATTACGCCATGAGCGTTATCGTTGGCCGGGCCCTGCCGGATGTGCGCGACGGCCTCAAGCCGGTGCACCGGCGGGTTCTGTTCGCCATGTCCGAGCTGGGTAACGACTGGAACAAGGCGTACAAGAAGTCTGCCCGTGTGGTGGGTGACGTTATCGGTAAATACCACCCCCATGGCGACTCTGCGGTATACGACACCATCGTTCGTATGGCCCAGCCGTTTTCGCTGCGCTACCCGCTGGTTGATGGCCAGGGTAACTTCGGTTCCATCGACGGCGACAACGCGGCCGCCATGCGTTACACCGAAATCCGCATGGAGAAGATGGCGCACTCGCTGCTGGCGGACCTGGAAAAGGAAACGGTCGACTACGTAGACAACTACGACGGCACCGAGCGTATTCCGGAAGTCCTGCCCACCCGCGTACCGAACCTGCTGGTGAACGGCTCCTCCGGTATCGCCGTGGGCATGGCCACCAACATTCCGCCCCACAACCTGACCGAAGTCGTTAACGGCTGCCTGGCGCTGATTGATAACCCGGACCTGACCATCGATGAACTGATGGAATACATTCCGGGCCCGGATTTCCCGACCCAGGGCATCATTAACGGCCGTGCAGGCATTGTCGAGGCCTATCGCACCGGCCGTGGTCGTATCTACATTCGTGCCCGTCACGAGATCGAGCACGACAACAAGACCAACCGCGATGCGATCATCATCACCGAGCTGCCTTACCAGCTGAACAAGGCGAAGCTGATCGAGAAGATCGCCGAACTGGTCAAGGAAAAACGCCTTGAGGGCATCACCGAGCTGCGTGACGAGTCCAACAAGGAAGGTATCCGGGTTGTTATCGAACTGCGCCGTGGTGAAAACCCGGAAGTGGTGGTGAACAACCTGTTCGCCCACACTCAGCTGCAGACAGTGTTCGGCATCAATATGGTTGCGCTGCTGAACGGCGAGCCGAAGATCCTGAACCTGAAGCAGATGCTCGACGCCTTCGTGCGCCACCGTCGCGAAGTGGTTACCCGCCGGACCATCTATGAGCTGCGCAAAGCCCGTGAGCGTGGTCACATCCTGGAAGGCCTGACCGTAGCCCTGGCCAACATCGACGAGATGATCGAACTGATCAAGGCTTCTCCGAGCTCTGTTGAAGCCAAGGAAAAGCTGATGTCCAAGGGCTGGGCGCCCGGCGACGTCCTGGCCATGCTGGAACGTGCTGGTGAAGATGCCTGCCGCCCGGATGACCTGCCGGAATTCTACGGCCTGCGTGATGGCCTGTACTACCTGTCACCGGAGCAGACCCAGGCGATCCTGGATATGCGCCTGCACCGCCTGACCGGCCTGGAAACCGAAAAGCTCCAGAACGAGTACAAGGAAATCCTCGAGAAGATTGCCGGCCTGCTGGAAATCCTGGGTGATCCGGACCGCCTGATGCAGGTTATCCGTGAAGAACTGGAAGCCGTGGTGTCCGAGTTTGGTGACGAGCGCCGTACCGAAATCACCAGTTCCCAGCGTGACCTGACCATCGCAGACCTGATTGACGAAGAAGACCTGGTGGTCACCATTTCCCACAGCGGTTATGCCAAGACCCAGGCGGTTGAAGATTACCAGGCCCAGCGCCGTGGTGGTCGCGGTAAGGCCGCCACCTCGATGAAAGATGAAGACTTTATCGAGAAGCTGCTGGTCGCCAACTCCCACGATACCATTCTGTGCTTCTCCGACCGCGGCAAGGTGTACTGGCTGCGGGTGTTCGAGATTCCACGTGGCAGCCGTGGTTCCCGTGGTCGCCCGATGGTCAACATCCTGCCGCTGGACGAGGGTGAGCGTATTACCACCTTCCTGCCGGTGCGTGATTATCCGGAAGACCAGTTTGTGCTGATGGCCACTTCTGCCGGTGTGGTCAAGAAAACCCCGCTGCCGAACTTCTCCCGTCCGCGCAGCAGCGGCCTGATTGCCCTGAACCTGGATGAAGGCGATACCCTGATTGGTGCAGCCATCACTGACGGTTCCGCCGAGGTAATGCTGTTCTCTACCGCCGGCAAAGCGGTGCGGTTCCGCGAGGACCAGGTGCGGCCCATGAGCCGGACTGCCCGTGGTGTGCGCGGTATCAAGATGCCGGAAGGCCACCATGTGGTGTCGCTGATTATTCCGCAGGACGGCGGCGTAATTCTCACCGCCAGTGAACACGGCTACGGCAAGCGTACCGCCATCGACGAATTCCCGGCCTACAGCCGTGGCAGTCAGGGCGTTATCGCCATGCAGTGCTCCGAGCGTAACGGCAACCTGGTAACCGCTTTGCAGCTGTTCGAAGGCGACGAGATGATGCTGATTTCGGACAAGGGCACGCTGGTGCGTACCCGTACCGATGAGGTCTCTGTACTCAGCCGGAACACCCAGGGTGTGCGCCTGATTCGCCTGGCGCAGGAAGACGAGCGCCTGGTGGGTGTTGAGCGGATTGCAGAATCTGATGATGACGATGCCGATGCGGAAGATACCGATGCGGGCGTTGACGTAGACGTTGAAGGCGAGGAAACCGAAGAATGAGCAGGGCGTTTAATTTCTGTGCGGGTCCGGCCACCTTGCCGGAGGCTGTGCTGAAGCAGGCTCTGAGCGAAATGCTCGACTGGCGCGGCACCGGCATGTCGGTGATGGAGATGAGTCACCGCAGTGACGAGTTTGTGGCGATTGCCGAAACGGCTGAAAAAGACCTTCGGGAACTTGCAGGAATATCAGACGATTACGCCGTACTCTTCATGCAAGGTGGAGCTTCCAGCCAGTTCTCTACCATCCCGCTGAACCTGCTCGGTGAAAAGACCTCTGCCGATTACGTGAACACCGGTATCTGGTCCAAGAAAGCCATCGCAGAAGCCAGCCGCTACGGTGATGTGAACGTGGTGGCCAGCTCTGAAGGCAGCGGTTTTACCACCATTCCGGACCAGGCGGTATGGACCACGAATGCCGATGCGGCGTACCTGCATTACACGCCGAACGAAACCATTGGTGGCCTGGAATACGATTTCATTCCGGACGGCGGCAAGGTGCCGCTGGTGGCGGACATGTCTTCCACCATGCTGTCGCGCCCGGTAGACATCAACAAGTTCGGGCTGATTTACGCCGGCGCCCAGAAGAACATCGGGCCTTCTGGCCTGGTGGTTGTGATTATCCGTAAGGACCTTCTGGGCAAGGCACGCAAGGAAACGCCGACGATGATGAACTATCAGGTCATCGCCGATAACGATTCCATGTACAACACGCCGGCTACCTATTCCTGGTACCTGTCCGGCCTGGTGTTCAAGTGGCTGAAAGAGCAGGGCGGCGTGAAGGCGATGGGCGAGTTGAATGCCCGCAAGGCGAAGAAGCTGTACGACTTCATTGATACCAATGATTTCTATGCCAACCCGATCGAACCGCGTTTCCGTTCCTGGATGAACGTGCCGTTCACCCTGGCAGACGATGCTCTCAACGGTGAGTTCCTTAAAGGTGCTGAAGCCCGGCACCTGCTGAACCTGCAGGGCCATCGTTCGGTAGGCGGCATGCGGGCGAGCATCTACAACGCCATGCCGGAAGAGGGTGTGGATGCGTTGATTGCCTACATGGCGGAATTTGCGAAGGAGCGGGGCTGATCATGACGGACGAGAAGACCCGTCTGGGTGAGCTGCGGGATGAAATAGACAGCCTTGATCAGCAGATCATGAAGCTGATCAGCGCCCGTGCCAAATGCGCCCAGGAAGTGGCCAACGTGAAGATGGCAGCCAATCCGGGGCAGGATGTGTTCTTCTACCGTCCGGAGCGGGAAGCCCAGGTTCTGCGCCGTATCAAGGAGCAGAACCCGGGGCCTTTGCCGGCGGAAGAGATGGCCCGCCTGTTCCGGGAAATCATGTCGGCCTGCCTGGCCCTGGAAAAGCCGATGCACATCGCGTTCCTCGGCCCCCTGGGCACCTTCACCCAGGCTGCGGCACTCAAGCATTTTGGTCATTCCGTGATCAGTGTTCCGCTGCCGGCTATTGATGCCGTGTTCCGTGAAGTGGAATCTGGTGCGGCACAGTACGGCGTGGTGCCGGTGGAGAACTCCACCGAAGGCATGGTTAACCACACGCTGGATATGTTTATTGGCTCACCGCTGAAAATCTGCGGTGAGGTGCAGTTGCGGATTCACCATCATTTGCTGGTCTCGCCCAAGCACAAAGACCAGGAAATCACCCGGATTTATTCCCACCAGCAGTCCTTTGCCCAGTGCCGCCAGTGGCTGGATACCCACCGCTATGGCATTGAGCGGATTACCGTTTCAAGCAACGCAGAAGCGGCCCGCCGTGCGGCTGAAGAGCCGGGCACTGCCGCGATTGCCGGTGATATGGCTGCAGAGCTGTACGGCCTGGAAAAGCTGTCCAACAGTATTGAAGACCGGCCGGACAACACCACCCGCTTCCTGATTATCGGCCAGGAAGAGGTGCCTGCCAGCGGCCAGGATAAGTCATCAGTACTGGTGTCCATGCGGAACAAGCCGGGTGCGCTTTACGCCGTGTTGGAGCCCTTCCATCGCCATGGCATCAGTCTGACCCGTATTGAAACCCGTCCGTCGCCCAGTGGCACCTGGGCCTATGTGTTCTACATCGATTTCGAAGGGCACATGGACGACGAACAGGTGAAAAAAGTACTCGCTGAAATTGACCAGGAAGCTGTGGAGCTCAAACGCCTGGGCTCATACCCCATTGGTGTTCTTTAAGATTTCACAGGCCGGAACCGGAGGAAAGTTGAATGGCAGTGGATTACCAGAGTCTTGCGGTGAAAGGTGTTCAGGCTCTGTCTCCGTATCAGCCGGGCAAGCCCATTGAGGAGCTGGCTCGTGAGCTGGGATTGAACCCCGCGGAGATTGTTAAACTGGCCAGCAACGAGAATCCCCTGGGGCCCAGTGACAAGGCAATGGCTGCCGCCCGTAAGGCGCTGGAAGAAATGTGCCTGTACCCGGACGGCAACGGTTTCGACCTGAAGCAGGCGCTTTCGAAGCGTTTCGGCCTGGGCATGAACCAGATCACGCTGGGCAACGGTTCCAACGATGTGCTGGAAGTGATCGCCCGCTGCTTTGCCGATAGCGATAGCGAAGTGGTGTTCTCCCAGTATGCCTTTGCCGTTTACCCGATTGTCACCCAGGCTATCGGGGCCAGGGGCGTTTCAGTACCTGCCAGGGACTGGGGGCATGACCTGGACGCCATGGCCGCTGCTGTAACAGACCGCACCAAGCTGGTGTTCGTGGCCAACCCGAATAACCCCACCGGAACCGTGCATGAAGCGGATGCCCTAGAAGCGTTCCTGGATCGCATTCCGGAACGGGTGCTGGTGGTTCTGGACGAAGCCTACTGCGAGTATCTGACCGGCGATGAATACCCGGACGGCATCAAGCTGCTGGCGCGATACCCGAACCTGATCGTCTGCCGCACCTTCTCCAAGGCCTGGGGGCTGGCAGCTCTGAGGGTTGGCTATGCCATCAGCTCGCCGGAAATTGCCGATATTCTCAACCGCGTGCGCCAACCGTTTAACGTAGACACCGTCGCCCTGGCGGCTGCCACCGCGGTTCTGGAAGACGAAGCCTATCTGAACCGTTCCCGCGAAGTGAACGAAGCCGGGCTGCGCCAGCTGTGCGAAGGCTTTGACCGGATGGGCCTGCCTTACATCCCGTCTGCCGGCAACTTTGTGGCGGTGGAAGTGGGTGAGCGGGCGGCCGGTGTGTACCAGGCCCTGCTGACCCACGGTGTTATTGTGCGTCCGGTAGCCGGCTATGGTATGCCGTGTCACCTGCGGGTTTCTGTGGGCCTGCCGGAAGAGAACGATCGTTTCCTGGATGCCCTTGCCGAGGCGCTGGTATCAGCGGGTGAGGGAGGCTGAGTTGACCGCCCGTGAGCCTGTTTTCCGTCGTGTTGCCGTTATAGGCCTGGGCCTGATCGGCGGTTCACTGGCCAGCGCAATGCGCAAGTACCGGCTGGCCGGTACCGTAGTGGGATTCGACCGCAAAGCGGAAGATGCGGCTTTGGGGGTTGAACTCGGCGTTATTGACGAGGCCGCTGGAAGTCTTGAGCAGGCGGTGCAGGGCAGTGACCTTATCGTGCTGGCGGTTCCGGTTCGGGCCACCCGTGCTGTGCTCGAGCAGATTCAGCCGTTTCTTGCAGAAGATGCCGTGCTGACCGACGTCGGAAGCACCAAGTCGAGCTTTATTGCGGATGTGGAGGCCGTTTTCGGCACCTTGCCCGCAAATGTCATTCCCGGGCATCCCATTGCCGGCTCAGAGAAGAGCGGTATTCGTGCCGCTAACCCGGAGCTGTTTGCCCACCATAAAGTCATCCTGACGCCAGCCGATAGCGCGATTCCTTCAGGTGTCAGCAGGCTCACGGCACTGTGGGAAGGCACCGGAGCCACGGTGCTGACCATGTCTGTGGCCTATCATGACGAAGTGCTGGCGGCTACCAGCCATTTGCCGCACCTGATCGCTTTCTCGCTGGTGGACACGCTGGCGGGTGAAGATGAGAATATGGACATCTTCCGCTATGCGGCGGGCGGTTTCCGGGACTTTACCCGGATTGCGGCCAGCGATCCGGTCATGTGGCACGACATTTTCCTGTCAAACCGCGATGCGGTTCTGCGGGTGATCGACCATTTTACCCAGGACCTAGGCCAGCTTCGGACTGCCATCGCTGCCGGTGATGGTGCTACGATGCTCCGGGTATTCAGTCGCGCCAAGGCGGCGCGTGAACATTTTTCCAAGATGCTTTCAGGGCAGGCTTACGTGACGAATAACAGTGACAAGCAGGTGACGTTCTTAATGCAACCCGGTGGTTCTGTCCGGGGTGATATCCGGGTTCCGGGTGACAAATCCATGTCTCACCGCTCCATCATGCTGGGCGCCCTGGCTGAGGGAATTACCGAGGTTAAAGGTTTCCTCGAAGGCGAAGACAGCCTGGCGACTTTGCAGGCGTTCCGGGATATGGGTGTAACGATTGAAGGCCCGGAAGACGGGTTTGTCCGCATCCATGGTGTTGGCATGAATGGCCTGCAGGCGCCCCGGGGCCCGCTGTATCTCGGCAATTCCGGTACCGCGATGCGTTTGTTTGCCGGACTGCTGGCTGCGCAGCCGTTTGACTCTGAACTCTCCGGAGATACCAGCCTGTCCAAGCGCCCAATGGGCCGAGTAGCCGACCCGTTGCGCGCCATGGGTGCGGTGATTGATACCGCAGAAGGTGGTCGTCCGCCCCTGAAGATCCGGGGCGGGCAGCACCTCACTGGTATTCACTACGACATGCCGGTGGCCAGTGCCCAGGTGAAGTCGTGCCTGTTGCTGGCAGGGCTGTACGCCGAAGGTGTGACCTCCGTAACCGAGCCTGCTCCTACCCGCGACCACACCGAGCGTATGTTGCAGGGTTTCGGCTACCACGTGCACCGTGATGGCGCCACGGCCAGTGTTACCGGCGGTGGCAAGCTGACTGGCGGTGCAATCGATGTGCCGGCGGATATTTCCTCGGCAGCGTTCTTCCTGGTGGCGGCAAGTATTGCCCCGGATTCCGACCTGACCCTGCGCCATGTTGGTATGAACCCGACCCGTGTTGGTGTGATCAATATTCTGCGCCAGATGGGCGCGGATATAGAGGTGCTGGAAGAGCGGGTGATTGGTGGCGAGCCGGTGGCTGACTTGCGGGTTCGCTCCGCGAGCCTGAAGGGTATTGATATCCCGGAAGACCAGGTGCCGCTGGCCATTGACGAGTTCCCTGTGCTGTTCATTGCCGCCGCCTGCGCTGAGGGTCGCACCGTGCTGCGCGGCGCCGAGGAATTGCGGGTGAAGGAAAGCGACCGTATTCAGGTGATGGCTGACGGCCTGGCTGCGCTGGGCGTGGAAACCACGGTAACGCCGGATGGCATCATTATTGACGGCGGCCAGACTATTGGTGGCGGTACGGTCGAAAGCCATGAAGACCACCGGATTTCCATGTCGTTTGCAGTCGCCTCGTTGCGGGCTACCGGCCCGATCCGGATCAACGATTGCGCGAACGTGGCTACGTCGTTCCCAAGCTTCGTTGAGCTGGCAAAGCAGACAGGAATTCAGATCAGTACAGAAGGTGTTCAGTAATGACCCAGACCAAGGCACCGGTAATTGCCGTTGATGGCCCGGGGGGCTCCGGCAAAGGCACCATTACCCAGATGCTGGCCCGGAAACTGGGCTGGCACCTGCTGGACAGTGGCGCGCTGTACCGGCTGACCGCCCTGGCGGCAACCCGGCAGGGCGTTGCCCTGGATGATGAGGCCGGGTTGGTGAAAGTAGCGGCAACCCTGGATGTGGCGTTTGAGCCGACCGGGGAAGGGCACCCGGTTAAAGTGGTTCTGGCCGGCGAGGATGTTACCTCGGAAATCCGTACCGAAACCTGTGGTGATAACGCCTCGAAGGTTGCGGTTATGCAGCCGGTTCGCGATGCCCTGCTGCAGCGGCAACGGGATTTTCGCCAGTTACCGGGCCTGGTGGCAGACGGCCGTGATATGGGAACCGTGGTGTTCCCGGACGCGCCGGTCAAGATCTTCCTGACCGCCAGTGCCGAAGAACGGGCCAGGCGACGCTACAACCAGTTGATGCAAGCGGGTGTCGATGTTAATATTGACGCCCTTTTGGAAGAGATACGGGTACGTGACGAGCGGGATATGAACCGTTCAGCGGCCCCTCTCAAGCCTGCAGATGATGCGCAAGTCATTGATTCTACGGGTTTGAGTATAGAAGAGGTGTTAGACAGGTGTATGGCCGCAGCAGGTCAGGCCTGACTACACCTTTTTGTCGTTGGAATGCCGGAAGCAGCGCAAATTGCCAGCCGCTGGCTGATTCCGGAAATCACTAACAGACCGTGTTGCTGGCGGCACGGAGCACACTTGCGTTGATCATATAGGGCACATAATGAGCGAGAGCTTTGCGGATCTTTTCGAAGAAAGTTTGAAAGAAATCGATATGCAACCGGGTTCCATTGTTCAGGGAACCGTTGTAGACGTCGATAACGACTGGGTCACCGTTAACGCCGGACTGAAGTCCGAAGGCGTTATCCCCGCCTCCCAGTTCCTGAACGAAAAAGGCGAGTTGGAAGTAGCTGTCGGCGACGTTGTCGATGTGGCTCTCGATGCAGTTGAAGACGGTTTCGGTGAAACCCGTCTGTCCCGTGAGAAGGCCAAGCGCGCTGAAGCATGGAAGGTACTCGAGAAGTCCTTCGAAGCTGAAGAAGTTGTTAAGGGTATCATCAACGGTAAGGTCAAGGGTGGTTTCACTGTTGATCTGGCTGGCATCCGTGCCTTCCTGCCGGGTTCCCTGGTAGACGTTCGTCCGGTTCGCGACACTGCGCACCTGGAGAACAAAGAACTCGAATTCAAGGTTATCAAGCTGGACCAGAAGCGTAACAACGTGGTTGTTTCCCGCCGCGCCGTTCTGGAAGCTGAAAACAGCGAGCAGCGTGAAGCTCTGCTGGAAACCCTGACCGAAGGTCTGGAAATCAAGGGTATCGTCAAGAACCTGACTGACTACGGCGCGTTCGTAGATCTGGGCGGTGTTGACGGCCTGCTGCACATCACTGATATGGCCTGGAAGCGCATCAAGCATCCGAGCGAAATCGTGAATGTGGGCGACGAAATCAATGTTAAGGTCCTGAAGTTCGATCGCGAGCGTAACCGCGTATCCCTGGGCCTGAAGCAGCTGGGCGAAGATCCGTGGGTCGACATCAAAGGCCGTTACCCGGAAAGCTCCAAGGTTACTGCACGCGTAACCAACCTGACTGACTACGGCTGCTTTGCCGAGCTGGAAGAAGGTGTGGAAGGTCTGGTTCACGTATCCGAAATGGATTGGACCAACAAGAACATCCACCCGTCCAAGGTTGTTCAGGTAGGTGACGAAGTTGAAGTGATGATTCTGGATATCGACGAAGAGCGTCGTCGTATCTCCCTGGGTATCAAGCAGTGCGTATCCAACCCGTGGGAAGATTTCTCCAGCAACTTCAACAAGGGTGACCGCATCTCCGGTAAGATCAAGTCAATCACTGACTTCGGTATCTTCATCGGTCTGGATGGCGGCATCGACGGCCTGGTTCACCTGTCCGATATCAGCTGGAACGAGACTGGCGAAGAAGCCGTTCGCGAGTACAAGAAGGGCGACGAAGTTGAAACCGTTATCCTGTCTGTTGATCCCGAGCGTGAGCGTATCTCTCTGGGCATCAAGCAGCTGGAAAGCGATCCCTTCGCCGAGTTCGTTCAGCTGAACGACAAGGGCTCCATCGTTAAGGGTACTGTTTCTGCAGTTGACGCCAAAGGCGCCACCATTGCCCTGAACGAAGAAGTTGAAGCGGTACTGAAGGCTTCCGAAATCAGCCGTGACCGCGTAGAAGACGCGCGTAACGTTCTGAAGGAAGGCGAAGAAGTTGAAGCGAAGATCATCAGCATCGATCGCAAGAACCGCGTCATCAACCTGTCTGTTAAGTCCAAAGATGTAGAGGACGACAAGCAGGCCCTGGAAAATGTACGCAGCAAGGCTGCTGAGTCCTCAGGTGCCA
The DNA here is from genome assembly GCF_056859535.1 of Marinobacter sp. L-46. Lineage (NCBI taxonomy): Bacteria > Pseudomonadati > Pseudomonadota > Gammaproteobacteria > Pseudomonadales > Marinobacteraceae > Marinobacter > Marinobacter sp. L-46. Next base: position 29,272 of record NZ_JBSXOP010000025.1, on the reverse strand, counting down.
CCACTATCGGTGACCTGATCAAGGAACAGATGCAGCAGCAGAACGCCAACAAGGAATAAAATCCGATTGGTGTCAAAAAAACGGGCTCTAAGAGCCCGTTTTTTTTGTGTTTTTTTCTGGTTTGGCTAAACTAGAGGCATTGGAATCCGGTAAGTGACCACGGAATAATAATGACAGAGGGAGACGCCTCATGACGAAGTCCGAACTGGTAGAACTGATTGCCTCGAAGCAGACTCAGCTCTCCGTCAAGGATGTTGAGCTCGCGGTTAAAACGGTCATCGAGCATATGTCCCAGGCTCTTGCTGATGGTCAAAGAATTGAAATCCGGGGGTTTGGTAGTTTTTCCCTGCATCACCGGGAAGCCCGCACCGGTCGCAACCCGAAAACCGGGGAAGCGGTTCAATTGCCTGCCAAGTTTGTGCCCCACTTCAAGCCTGGTAAAGAGTTGCGTGAGCAGGTGAACGACAGTCTGAAAAAAGGCTTCTGAACCACGCCCGCACTGATCAAAGGACACCGTAGCATCGGGCGAACTGCCCGTCTGGAGCGCAAACGACATGGCTGGACTGCAGAAGATCCTTATCACCGTTCTGGTTCTGCTTCTTATTTTGTTGGCGCTGGTGTTCTCGCTCAACAACCAGATGGCGGTCTCGCTCAATTTCCTGTTGTTCGAGACCCAGCCTCACGGTGTGGCAGTCTGGATTATCATGTCCTTTGTGATTGGCGCGCTGATTGGCGTGCTGATTACCATGCTCGCAACTTTCCGCACCTCGGTATCCCGCCGTAACCTTCAAAAACGACTTGATCGTGCCGAGCAGGCACTTGAAAAATCCAGGGCCGAAAACGACCGGACGCTGTAATGGAGATGGTGTTTAACTGGCTGCTTCTGACAGTAGCGGTTGCCGCCGGCTGGGTCGTTGGCCGCTACAGTAAGCAGCGCCATCGTTCCCGCAAGAGCATTGATAACGAAGATTCGGTTCGGGATCGTCTGCAGTTTCTCTTTACCAACTATTCTGACCAGGCGGTCGAGAACTTCGTGCAGTCCCTGGCTGTTAACCGGGACACCGTCAGCCTTCATCTCTCTATTGGCAGTCACTTCCGCAACAAGGGCGAGACTGACCGGGCGATTCTGATACACCAGAACCTGCTTGCCCGTCCGGAGCTGCCGGCACGCTACACCCCCCAGGTTACCTTTGAGCTGGCCATGGATTACCTGAACGCAGGTCTCCTTGACCGGGCCGAGGCGCTGTTTCACCAGTTAATGGGCGATCGCGAGTACGGCCGCAGGGCTGCCCGGGAACTAATCGAGCTGTACCAGCAGGAGCGGGAATGGGAGAAAGCCGCCCAGGTGGCCCAGACGCTGACCCGCTCCGACGCTGACCCCGCCATGTTCAAGACCCTGGCCTATATAACCTGCGAACTGTCCGATGCGGCTTTGAGCAAAGACGACCGCTGGACATCCCAGAAGCTGGCCAAGGAAGCCCTCGATTACGATCGCTCCTGTGTCAGAGCGACCCTTCTGCTGATGAAAATGCAGATACGCCAGGGCAACTACCGGGAGGCCGGCAATCAAAGCCTGAAAGTATTCGAGCAGAATCCGGACTTTGGCCCGGAAGCCGTGGACCGTCTGATGAAATTAGAGCGGGAGCATGGCGACGTAGGCCGGTTGGTGAAGAAACTGCGCAAACTCTACGAGCAATATCCCGGCACCAGTTTGCTGCTGGCGCTGGTAGAATCCGTCGAGCGCTCGGCAGGGCGGCCGGCAGCGATTGACCTGCTGCGCCAGGAGCTGGAACTCCGGCCCTCCGTTCGCGGCTTGCTGCGCCTGGTTGAAATTGCCGGATATGAAAAGGGCATGACCACCGATGAAGGCCGGTTGGTAAGCCGGATAGGGCACCTGATCCTCGCCAACCGGCCAGTATACCGGTGCGTAAGCTGCGGTTTCTCCGGCCAGCAACTGCACTGGTTGTGCCCGAGCTGCAAGCAATGGGAAACCGTCAGGCCCATTCAGGGCGTCGAAGCGGAATAACGAACTTAATTTACCGAATGCGGAACTCTACTGTGCAAACCCTTAACGACCCGAAAATCATCGTCGCCCTGGACTTTCCCTCCCAAGGCCCTGCGCTGGCCCTCGCTGACCAGCTGGACCCGGCCAAGTGCCGCCTGAAAGTCGGCAAGGAACTGTTCACCCGCTCCGGCCCGGAACTGGTCAAGTCGCTGCAGGGCAGGGGCTTCGACGTGTTCCTGGACCTGAAATTCCACGACATCCCGAACACCACTTCTGCGGCCGTTGCTGCTGCGGCTGATCTTGGCGTCTGGATGGTGAACGTGCACGCCTCCGGCGGGGAAAAAATGATGGTGGCCTGCCGCGAGCGCCTGGAGTCCTTCGGTGCCGACAAGCCCTTGCTGATTGCCGTTACCGTGCTTACCAGCATGTCTGACGCCGACCTCGCCGGCATCGGCATCACCGACTCTGCAGAAGCCCAGGTATCCCGCCTGGCAGCCCTCACCAGGAACTGCGGCCTGGATGGCGTCGTCTGCTCCGCCCAGGAAGCCCCGCGCCTGAAAGCCGAGCAGGGTGCCGACTTCCAGCTAATCACCCCGGGAATCCGCCCCCTGACTGCCGACAAAGGCGACCAGCAACGCATCATGACCCCAACCGATGCCCTCAAAGCCGGCTCCGACTACCTCGTCATCGGCCGCCCGATTACCCAGGCATCTGACCCCCTGGCTGCCTTGGAGGCCATTCACGCTGAGGTGGTGTCAGTCTAACTTCGGTTAAAGCGCCTACTCCGCACCTAGCCTGCCGGGTTCGCGGGTAGGGCGCGGATGGGTGTCCCTCCCGAAAACCGCTCCTTACGGCACATCCCTGTGGCGCTTCTCTCCGGCCATCCATGGCCTCCGAAATTTTCGGGAGGGACACCCATCCGCTCCCTTCTGGCAAATGCGAGCATAGTCGTTAAGAGATCCAAGTGGTCTTGCTTGTTATTTGCGGTGTTAGGGGTGGGGACCTCACTACACTGTTCCGGGCTTTTGGCTGCCTATACTGGCAGTGTCCAAATGGCGGGGTGGGGAAGACCTTTCCGAAAATTTGCGGAGCCATGGATGGCGGAGCAGAAGCGCCACAGGGATGTGCCGTAAGGAGCGGTTTTCGGAAAGGTCTTCCCCACCTCGCCATACTCCAGGCCCTGCCGGCTAGGGCCAGAACCAGACAATGCCACCATTAGCCCCAGGAAGAAAACCATAAACGAGGCATGACAAAAAAGCCCGCTAATTCAGAGAACTAGCGGGCTTTCGAAATAGTGGCTCCCCGACCTGGGCTCGAACCAGGGACAAACGGATTAACAGTCCGTTGCTCTACCAACTGAGCTATCGGGGAACGTCGTCATGTGACGAGGCGCGTATATTAAGTTGGCTATACCGCCTCGTCAACCCCCTGACTAAAATTTTTAGCCAAGGGCTTTCTGCAAACGCTCGATGGCCTTTCGCAGGTTATCCATGCTGGTGGCGAAGCTCAAACGCATATGGCCGGGGCTGCCGAAGGCAGAACCCGGAACCAGTGCAACGCCGGCTTCGGTCAGCAGTTTTTCGGCGAATTCTACGTCTGTACTCACGCCTTCAGTGGCGTCGATAGCGCCCTGGAAGCTCGGGAATACATAGAAAGTGCCGTCGCCGTAGGGGCATTCAACGCCCGGCAGTTTGTTCAGGGCGTCTACCAGCCAGTCGTGGCGCTCTTTGAATGCCTTGACCATTTCACCCACGCAAGCCTGGTCGCCATCCAGGGCGGCAGTCGCGGCAGCCTGGGAGATGGAGCAGGGGTTGGAGGTGCTCTGGGACTGGATTTTCTTCATGGCGCCGATGATTTTCGCCGGGCCGGCCGCGTAGCCGATACGCCAGCCAGTCATGGAGTAGGCCTTGGACACGCCGTTCAGTACGAAGGTGCGGTCGTACAGTTCCGGGCAGGCGTTCAGGATGTTGCAGAACGGCTTGCCGGTCCACAGGATCGGCTCGTACATGTCGTCTGTGGCGATCATGATGTTGGGGTGCTTTTTCAGCACTTCACCAATGGCCTGCAGCTCTTCCAGGGAGTAGGCCATGCCACTCGGGTTGGACGGGCTGTTGATCACGAACAGGCGGGTGCGCTCGGTAATGGCGTTTTCCAGCTGTTCCGGGGTGATTTTGAAGCGGGTGTCTACGGTGGTTTCGATGATCACCGGCTTGCCTTCCGCTACCAGCACCATGTCCGGGTAAGACACCCAGTAAGGCGCGGGGATGATGGCTTCGTCGCCTTCGTTCAGCGTGGCCAGTGCCAGGTTGAAAAAGCTCTGTTTGCCACCACTGCTTACCAGTATCTGGTTGGCTTCGTAATCCAGGCCGTTGTCCCGTTTGAACTTCGCAATAATCGCTTTCTTCAGGGCCGGCGTACCATCAACGGCGGTGTACTTGGTCTGGCCGTTGTTAATGGCTTCAATGGCTGCCTGTTTGATGTGCTCGGGGGTGTCGAAGTCCGGCTCGCCAGCACCCAGGCCAATGATGTCCTGGCCAGCCGCGCGGAGTTCTGCGGCTTTGTTGGTGACTGCGAGGGTGGGGGAAGGCTTGATCGCCTGTACTCGGCTGGAAAGTTGAAGGTCCAAACTTGAGCTCCTTAAAGCTGCGTCTTATGGGCTGCGATCGGCCGGGCAACTGTGGAGCCAGAGGTGCAGGCTGTTATTTCTACCCAGCCGTCGATCGCACAGATGGTATCATGAAGCTGCCAGAACACTAAATTTCTTGTAGGGGTTGTGCCGTATTGCGGCCAGCGCCAAACCCGGAGGTTAACCGCCCGTTATGGCCAGTAAAGCATCCAGTGTCGCCCGTGAAGGAGTGTTCCGTGTCGACTCTCCCTATCAACCTGCCGGCGACCAGCCCAAGGCGATTGCCGGGCTGGTGGACGGCATTCACTCAGGGCTGGCGCACCAGACCCTGCTGGGGGTAACCGGCTCCGGTAAGACCTTCACCATTGCCAATGTGGTGCAGGAAGTTCAGCGGCCCACCATCATCATGGCCCACAACAAGACCCTGGCCGCACAGCTATACGGCGAGTTCAAGGAGTTCTTCCCGGATAACGCGGTGGAGTATTTCGTGTCTTACTACGATTACTACCAGCCGGAAGCCTATGTGCCGTCTTCCGACACCTTTATCGAGAAAGACGCCTCCATCAACGAACACATCGAGCAGATGCGCTTGTCTGCCACCAAGGCGCTGCTGGAGCGGCCGGATGCCATTATCGTGGCCACGGTGTCTTCCATCTATGGTTTGGGTGATCCCGAATCCTACCTGAAGATGATGCTGCACCTTGATCGCGGCGATCAGATTGATCAGCGCTCGATCCTGCGCCGGCTGGCCGAACTGCAGTACACCCGTAACGATATCGAGTTCCACCGCGCCAATTACCGGGTGCGCGGAGATGTGATCGATGTGTTCCCGGCTGAATCCGAGCGCGAAGCCATTCGCATTGAGCTGTTCGACGACGAGGTGGAAAACCTCAGCTACTTCGATCCGCTCACCGGGGAAGTGCTGCGCCGGGTGCCCCGGGTGACCATTTACCCGAAATCCCACTACGTGACGCCCCGGCAAAAGGTGCTGGATGCGGTGGAGAATATTCGAGCGGAGCTGGAAGTGCGCCTGCAGCAACTTCGGGACAACCACCGGTTGGTGGAAGCCCAGCGGCTGGAGGAACGCACCCGCTACGACATGGAAATGATGATGGAGCTGGGCTACTGCAACGGCATCGAGAACTACTCCCGCTATCTGTCGGGCCGTGCCCCGGGCGAGCCACCACCCACCTTGTTTGATTACCTGCCACCCAATGCCTTGCTGGTGGTGGACGAGTCCCACGTAACCATTCCGCAGATCGGCGCCATGTACAAGGGCGACCGCTCCCGGAAGGAAACCCTGGTGGAATACGGCTTCCGGCTGCCGTCGGCACTGGATAACCGGCCCATGCGGTTTGAGGAATGGGAGAGGATTGCACCGCAGATGATCTTTGTGTCTGCCACCCCCGGCAACTACGAGGCGGAACACGCCGGCCAGGTGGTGGAGCAGGTGGTGCGGCCTACCGGCCTGCTGGACCCGGAAATCGAGGTGCGCCCGGCGTCTACACAGGTGGACGATTTGCTGTCGGAGATTCACAAGCGGGTGGCGGTGCAGGAGCGGGTACTGGTGACCACCCTGACCAAGCGCATGGCGGAAGACCTGACCGACTTCCTGATGGAACACGACATCAAGGTCCGGTACCTGCATTCGGACATCGATACCGTGGAGCGGGTGGAGATCATCCGTGACCTGCGCCGGGGCGAGTTTGATGTACTGGTGGGCATCAACCTGTTGCGGGAAGGCCTGGATATGCCGGAGGTGTCACTGGTAACCATTCTGGATGCAGACAAAGAAGGCTTCCTGCGCAGCGAGCGTTCCCTGATTCAGACCATTGGTCGGGCAGCCCGTAACCTGAACGGCAAGGCGATTCTGTACGGCGACCGGATAACCGGTTCCATGCAGCGGGCCATTGATGAAACTGAACGTCGTCGCGCGAAACAGTTGGCTCATAACGAAGAACACGGCATTACCCCCAAGGGGCTGAACAAAAAGATTGCCGATGTGATGGAAGGCGCCACCGGTGGTGGTCGTGGCCGGCGCAAGGCGGAGCGCCCGGGCCAGAAGGCGGCGGAAGAAGCAGAAAGTTACCTGGTGAAGGCGGGCAAACGCTCACCGGAAGACCTGCTCAAGGAAGTCGCGCGCCTTGAAGATGATATGTACAAGGCCGCCGCAGACCTGGACTTTGAAACGGCCGCCCGTCTGCGGGACCAGATTTCCGAACTGAAGGAAGCGGCTATTCGTACTGGTTGATCAGGACCGCTTCGGCCCGACGATCACCGCAGCCTGCAAGGGCTGGTTGCGGCCATAGCGAGACATCTTGTCGAATACCCGGCGGTCGATGGGCAGGTATTGCTTATCGGCTACGGTTTCGCCTTCTTCGGTATCGATTTCCGGGTCGTGCAGGTACACGAAGTCCTCGTCTATGGCACACACGGTCACCCAGTGCGGTACCCGGCTGCGGTTCAGCTGCCAGGTGCTGATCAGGATCACCGGAATACGGCCTTGGTGCAGGGCTGTTTCCATGGCGTCCAGCGTTAGCGGGTCGTGGTGCAGCTGGATATCGGTCTGGCCTATGTCGTACAGGAAGCCTTCGTGCACCAGTTCCAGTACCCGTTTCTTGTCCTCGTTGCGGACGGTGTCCTTGAACAGGGCGCCTTCCTGGCTGATCCACGCGCTGGCCTCGAAGCCCCGGTGCCAGGCGGACAACGCCAGGCCGTGGGGCCCGCAACCGCCGTGGCCGGCCAGCATGAAAATGGTGGTGGCTTCGCGCCAGATTTGCAGCTCTTCCAGCGTGCTGACCGGCTGCTGCTCATCCAGCGCGGCCATGGCCATGATCAGTGCCGACGGCCCGCAGGTGAATTCGGTGGTCTGGGGGTAGTAGGGCACCGGCAGGAATTCCCGGGACGGTTCGTAGTACAGAATGCGCCGTTCGAACCGCAGGGCGTTGCCGTGGTCTTCGTAGTAATCCCGATAGGTGCCGAACTGGCGATAGCCCAGCCGCTTGTAAAGATTGATGGCGCCGGTGTTGTCTTCCCGAACTTCCAGGCGCATCAGAATCCGGTCTGCTTCTACCGCTTCTTTCTCTGCCTCACGAACCAGCTTCTCGCCCACGCCCCGGCCGCGAACCGAGGGTGATACCGCAATGGAATAGATGCGGGCCAGGCGGGTGGCCGCATTCATCAGCACCAGGCAGTAGCCCACCAGTTCAGATTCCTGCCGGGCGACTATCAACCGGTCTCTGGGCATGTCCAGGAAACGCTTGAAACTGCGGCGGGATATCCGGTCTTCAGAGAAGCACCGCTGTTCCAGTTGAACCAATGCATCAAGGTCTTTAGCGACGGCTTGTCGGAGAATTACATCGGTCATGTTTCTGGGTGTCCCGGGTGTATCAGGCGGAAATGGCGGGCGCCGTTCCTGCAGCTATTATGGTAGAGAGCGCGGTGTTCCGATAGCCGGCCGTGATGCGTAAAAGCACGCATCGAAAGCCGATTGTGAAGTACTGTGCGCCGGCGTATTGTTGCGCGAAATAACCCCGGCTGAACCTTCAGGGAGGAATGCCGCTGATGTCCCGCTTGTTGATTGTTGTGGACCGTGCCAAAGACTGGGCGCCGTACTACCCCAGCGAAGATGTGCTCACTTTTGACCAGTACTTGCAGTTTACCGCGCCGGCTAACAGCCGGGTGCGGGTGATCAACCTGTGCCAGAGTGGCAAGTACCTGAGCCGGGGTTACTACTGCTCCTTGCTGGCCGAAGCCCGCGGCCATCATGTGGTGCCGTCGGTGATGACGCTGAATGACCTCAGCCGCAAGGGACTTTTCTCCCTGGAGCTGGAGGAACTCGACAGCAGTGTTATCCAGTGGCTGGTAAAAGAGGCCAGGGAAATTGACCCGTCTACCGATGCCCGTGAAGCGACCCATGAGGTTCGGATTCGCACCTATTTCGGCCAGGCCGAGCATCCGGACCTGAAGCCTGTCGCCCGCGCCCTGTTCGAGCGTTTTCCCTGTCCGATTCTTGAAGTGGTGTTCCGGCACCGGAAACAGTGGCAGATCGAGTCCATGAAGCCGGCGTCTCCGTCTGACCTGGGCGAGCCTGAACAGGATGTCTTTGCCGCTGCACTGGATCGGTTCAGCAGCATGGTCTGGCGCAAACCCCGCACCCGCCGGCGTTACCGGTTCGACCTGGCCATGCTGGTGAACCCGGATGAGGAAATGCCGCCCAGCGATGAGGCTGCCCTGAAACGCTTCGAGAAGGCAGGGCGCAAGCTGGGTATCAATGTGGAGCGGATTACCCGGCGGGACTATATGCGGCTGCCGGAATACGACGGCCTGTTCATTCGGGAAACCACCGCCATTGACCATCACACCTACCGGTTCGCCCGCAAGGCAGAAGCCGAGGGCATGGTGGTGATTGATGACCCGGTTTCCATTCTGCGCTGCACCAACAAGGTGTTCCTGGCGGACCTGTTGAAGAACAACAAGGTGCCCACGCCAAAGACCCTGATCCTGTCGAAAGACCAGAAAAACGCGGTTGAGCAGGTGGTGCAGGAGCTGGGCTTTCCGGTGGTGATCAAGATACCGGACGGTGCTTTCTCGCGGGGTGTGGCCAAGGCCCGGGATGAGAAGGAGTTGCGGGCGGGTCTGAAGGAGTTGTTCAAACAATCTGCCTTGGTGCTGGCCCAGGAGTACTTCTATACCGATTACGACTGGCGTATTGGTGTGCTGGGCGGCCGGGCGATTTACGCGTGCAAATACATGATGGTGAAAGGCCACTGGCAGATTTACCAGCATGGTGGCGCGTCGGTGGAGAGTGGTGGCTTTGAAACCATGCCCACCTACGAGGTGCCGCGCAACGTGATTCAGGCGGCGCTGAACTCCACGCGCCTGATCGGTAACGGCCTGTACGGTGTAGACATCAAACAGGCCGGTAACCGGGTTGCGGTGATTGAAGTGAACGACAACCCGAGCATCGATTCCGGCGTTGAGGACAAGTTCCTGGGCGGTGAACTGTATACCCTGATCATGCAGGAGTTTTTGTCCCGCATGGAGGAAAACCGCCGCCGCTGATCCCGGTTAAGCGAAGCTGCCGGGTCAGGTGGCCGCCACCCAAACCCGGACGCTGCCAAACCAGGGGTAATCGGCAAGAACCTGGCGGACTGTTTCGTTGGTCAGTTCCGGGGTGGGGTGATCCTCGTCCAGGAACAGTTCCAGGTGCACCCGGTTTTTCAGGTAATGAAGTCGGAGCTTGCTGTGATGGGGCAGCTCGCCCAGGGCGTTCTGAAGGTATTCCCGCACCTGCTCGCGGGAAGGAAGGTCCGGCTCGGCAGGGTGGGGGTACTTCTCGTCGTTCTCGGCATCGATGTGAAAATTGATATCGAGGATGTTACCAAGGGCCTCGCGCATACCGGCAACCACCTTCATGCCAATCTGATGGCCTTCCGACACGCTGATCTCCGGGCGTACCACCAGGTGAACGTCCAGCAGGATATCGTGGCCCATCCGGCGGCTGCGCAGTTCGTGAACGTTTAGAACGCCATCGGTCTCCATGGCAATGTTCTTAAGCATGCGGGTATCTTCTTCAGAGAGACTGGTATCGACCAGTTCTTTCACGCTGTCCCAGGTGAACTTCCAGCCAATGTGGATAATGATGCCGGCAATCACCACCGCGGCGACGACGTCCAGCCACACAAACCCAAGCATCGCGCCGATGGTGGATACCAGCACCACAACCGATGAGAACGCATCGGTGCGACTGTGCCAGGCATTGGCAATCAGCAGGTCAGAACGGATGCGGATACCAACGCGCCGGGTGTAGCGGTAAATCCATTCCTTGCTGCCAACGGAAATAGCCGCCGCGACCAGTACCGGCCAGCCGGGAACTGCCAGGTCTTCGCCGGACAACAGGCGCAGAATGTTCTCCCAGGCCAGGGCTGCACCTACGGCAATCAGAATGCTGCCCAGAAGCAGGGTGCCCAGGGTTTCGATGCGCTGGTGGCCGTAGGGGTGGTCGGCATCCGGGCCTTTCCGGGATAACCGCATGACCGCCAGTACCACCCAGTCAGAGACCACATCGGTAAAGGAGTGGATGCCGTCGACGACCAGGGCCTGGGAATGGAAAAGAGTACCGCCAATGACTTTCATGACACCGAGAAAGGCGTCAAGAAACATCCCGATCAGGGTAACCCGGGAGGCAGCATGCTTTTCCTTTTCCAGGTCGGGCTGTGGGCGGTGATGTGTTGGGGAAGGCTGTTCCATTATCCGTGGCTCCGGGGATTTCTGACAGTGGCCAGTATAGCGTGAACAAGCGCTTGACAGGGCCGGATTAATCAAGAAAGACGGATCGATTTATGCACATGATGACCAAACAGTTACCCGCTAGCATTTTGCTCCAACTTTCGTCAAATCTTATTTGGATCATTATAAATCATTGAAAAATAACAACAAAAAGACTGGTTAAAAAATGATCATTTTGTAGGCTGGCGCAGTTATCAAGGGGTAGAAACGTTTGCCCCGACGTTTTCAACAGGGTTATCCACAGATTCCGTGGAAAAGCCGCGCAAGCCCTTTGAGCATGGGGCTTAAGGATACATTTACCGGTTCAGGAGGATGGTGTGGAAAACTTCCGGTATACTCCGGCCACCCTCTGGCAAGGAGTTTTCTGATGTACGGCGTTGTTCGAAACCTGCTTTTCCGGCTGCCCCCGGAAACCGCTCACAATGTGACACTTAATAGCCTGGATGTAGCCCATAAACTGGGTATGTTGAATGTATTTTCAAAGCATCCTGCACCTTGTCCGGTCAATGTCATGGGGCTGGAATTTCCGAACCCGGTCGGGCTGGCCGCAGGTCTCGACAAAAATGCCGACCATCTTGATGCCCTGGGTGCGCTGGGCTTCGGTTTTATTGAAGTGGGCACGGTTACGCCCCTGGCCCAGCCGGGTAATCCTCAACCCCGTATGTTCCGTTTGCCGGAACACCAGGCCATCATCAACCGCATGGGCTTTAATAACGAAGGGCTGGAGCACCTGGTTCACAAGGTTCAGCACCGTCGTTACCGGGGTGTATTAGGCATTAATGTGGGCAAGAACAAAGACACCCCCAACGAAGACTCCGAGCTGGATTACCGCAAGGGGATTGCAGCGGTCTATGGACACGCCGACTACATTACGGTGAATGTGTCTTCGCCGAATACGCCGGGCCTGCGGGACCTGCAATTTGGTGACTCCCTCAAGCAGTTGCTGCATGCCATCAAAGACGAGCAGACCAGGTGCCACCAGGCCCTGGGCCGCTATGTGCCCGTTGCTGTCAAAATTGCGCCGGATATGGACGATGACGGTATTCGTTTTGTGGCTAGCGCGCTGCTCGAGGCGGGCCTGGATGGCGTGATTGCCACCAATACCACGATCAGCCGTGAGGCAGTGCGCGGCCACCAGCACGAACAGGAAGCGGGTGGTTTGAGCGGTGCCCCGGTGCGCGAGGCCTCCCTGAGGGTGATTCAGGGTTTGTATGCCGAGCTGGGTGAGCGGTTGCCCATTATCGGCGTGGGCGGCATTACTGATGGCGAGAGCGCAGCAGAGAAAATCCGGGCAGGGGCGAAACTGGTACAGATCTACACAGGCTTCATCTATAAAGGCCCTGCGCTGATTAACGAAGCGGTAGAAGCGATCAGGAAAGAACAGCAAAAACGGTGAGGCCAGAAAGAAGGTGGGCCCGCTGAGCGGGCCCTTGCGGGGGATGAACCCCGTAGCGCTTCTTCGCATGGTACGGGGCGGGAGGCCCCGTTTTGGTTGCTCTGGTTACTGCTTTGATTGTTGTGTTGGTGTGTGAAAAAAACAGATCAGGGTTAAACGGGGTCTGCCAACACCGCAGTTACGTGGCGGTTACGTTGGCAAGCTTGTGGATGCCGGATACGCCGGTCATGCCCTCCCAGTTATCTGTGCGGCCTTCGCGCCACCCGTTCAGCCATTCCTGACGTACTTCTGGCTGATCAATGGGGCAGCTGTCTTTGGATTTGCCGGACACGCCAGCGAGATAACCCCGCTTGAATGCACGAGCGTACATGTCTCTCTTCTGTCTTTTCATGCCGTTCCTCACTGATGGATTAACAGAACAAGCGTGTACACATCTGCAGTGACCGTGGCATGGGTACCCAGTCCGGGATATCCCCCTATTGCCAGCTCGGGCCAGAGCAGTCAGGATCCTGTTAACGGAAGCACTTTCTACTGGCTTCCGGAACGACGCGTCATGTACAAGGTAAGACGAACCTTGAGCGGAAGTACACTACTTATTTCATCTATGTGAACCCTTTCTTATAGGTTTATTGCATATCGATGACAGGCCGAAATCGGGTTTTGCTGCCAATCCGGCGGCTTACCGGCTTCATCAGGAAAACCAGGAGTTTATTTTGTCCAAACATGTATTTTTCGTAACCTGCCCGAAGGGCGTTGAGTATCTCCTGGCTGATGAACTGGAAAGTTTTGGTCTGGCACAGGTGCGTAATGCGCCGGCGGGAGTCTGGGTAGAGGGCACGCTGGAGTCGGGCTACCGTGCCTGCCTGTGGTCGCGCCTGGCCAACCGGGTAATGCTGCACATCGCCGAGGTAGACGCCCGCAGTGCCGAGGAACTGTACGAAGGCGTGGTGTCGCTGGACTGGCAGGCCCATATCCCTGCGTCTGGCAGTTTCCGCGTGACCTTCCTGGGCCAGAATGAAGAAATCCGTAACACCCAGTTTGGTGCCCAGAAAGTTAAAGACGGTATCGTTGACAGCATCCGCGGCGCCGGCATGCCACGGCCGTCCGTCGCTCCGAAAGACCCGGACGTGACCATTTCTGCTCGCCTGAACCGGGGCCGGTTGGCGGTGGGGCTCGACCTCAGTGGCCACAGCCTGCACATGAGGGGCTATCGCACGGAGAAAGGCCTGGCACCCCTGAAGGAAAACCTGGCGGCCGCCTTGCTGATGCGTTCCGGCTGGCCGGACATTGCCGCTGCCGGTGGTGACTTTGTTGACCCCATGTGTGGTTCCGGCACCCTGCTGATTGAAGCCGCTTTGATGGCCCTGGATATCGCTCCGGGCCGCCGGGTCGAGCGTTTCGGGTTCGAAAAATGGCCTGACCATCAGCCGGAACTCTGGCTTGGACTACGCCAGGAAGCGGAGCGCCGCGCCCACGAAGGCAAACAGAAACGGATACCGGCCTTTGCCGGTTTCGACCAGGACAGCCGTGTTATCGATACCGCCCGAAACAACATCCGCCGGGCCGGCCTGGATGACCTTGTGCAGGTTGAGGTTCGGCCGGTTACCGGATTTGAACGGCAGGAAAGCTGGGCCGAACAGGGCCTGGTGCTGACCAACCCTCCATACGGCGAACGCCTGAGCGAGCGCAAAGAACTGGCCGGCCTTTACCAGGCCCTTGGCGAAGTGGTGCTGCGTGAACTGCCCGGCTGGCGCCTGGCCGTGTTTACCGGTGCTCCGGAGTTCGGAAAGTCCATCGGCCTGCGCAGCTTCAAGCAATACAAGCTCTTCAACGGCAAACTGCCGGCACAACTGCTGTTGTTCGAAATCCAGCCCGAAAATGCCCGCACCCCCCGGGACCCTGCAGCGCCGGGCCAGGTGATGCCTCGGATCGCCAATCCCGAGCGGGCAGACATGCTGCGCAACCGCCTGAAGAAAAACCTGAAAACCATCGGCCAGTGGGCCCGGAAACAGAACATTGGCTGCTACCGTCTGTACGATGCGGATATGCCGGAGTATGCCCTGGCTATCGATATCTACGGGGGCAGGGTGCATGTGCAGGAATACCTGGCCCCGAAATCTATAGACGAAAAAGCCGCCAGGGAACGCCTTGCCGAAGCCATGGCGGTCATCCCGGAAGTGCTGGAAGTTGCGCCGGAAAACCTGGTGTGTAAACAACGCCAGCGCCAGACCGGCACCAAACAGTATGAAAAACAGGCTGCAACCGGTGAATACTTCAATGTGCATGAACACGGCTGCACCCTGAAAGTAAACCTGAAAGACTACCTGGACACCGGCCTGTTCCTGGATCACCGACCGGTGCGCTACTGGATACAGCAGCATTCCCGGGGCAAACGCTTCCTGAACCTGTTCTGCTACACCGGCGCAGCCACCGTTCACGCAGCCGTTGGCGGTGCCAGCCGGTCCCTGAGCCTGGATATGTCCAAAACCTACGTTAGCTGGGCGCAGGACAACCTGGCCCTGAACCGGGCAGACGCCCGCAAGTACGTAGTGGAACAGGCCGACTGCCTGGCCTGGCTGGCCGACCGCAAAACCGCCAACCAGACCTTCGACCTGATCTTCATGGACCCGCCCACCTTCTCGAACTCCGCCAGAATGGCCGGCGTTCTCGACATCCAGCGGGATCACGGCGCCATGGTTCGGCAGTGTATGGAGCGGTTATCCAGTGATGGCTTACTGATCTTCTCCAACAACTTCCGGAAATTTAAGCTCGATGAAGATCTGGAGCAGGAGTTCGAAGTAAAAGAGGTTACGGCGAGCACGCTGGACAAGGATTTCCAGCGGAATCAGAAGATTCACCGCTGCTGGCATATCCAACATAAACTTACTGATTAAGCGTCAGTTTAGTGGCGGCCTGCACCGGAAACGGGCCGCCAACTCAGAACTCGAAACGAATACCAGAAGAAAACTGGAAAGCATTGGCACTGGTATCGGTATCTTTGAACAGCTTGCCACCTTCCAGCACCAGGTACGTGCTATCCAGCAGTTCAAAATCGATACCGGCAAGCCAGCTGAAGCTGAAACTGCTTGAAGGGTAATCTCCCACGTAATCCCGGAACTGCCCGTTGGCATCGGCGTCCGGGTTGTCCAGTGTTGCCTCACCGCTCACGTGGGTGAAACCTGCCTGCGCATAGACGTTACCAAGCTCACCAATCGGGTAATGCAGCCCCATATACCAGCTGCCAAAGTAGTCGATCGCCAGGCTCAGGTCACCTCGGGAGATCTCGGCATCCTTGTAGCCACCGCCCAGGCGGATTTCAGCGTGGATCAGGTCATTCAGGTGGCCACCGATCACCAGCGTACCCGCCTGGCCCCAGCCGTCTTCCTTGGAAATGCCGATGGAGCGATGTTCCAGTGCCGTGGCCAGTAATCCGATGTAGTGTTTGTCCGAGCGGGGAGTTTCTGACGCGGCACCTTCCTGGGCGCATACAACCGGCGGGAATAAAACCGCGGTCACGAGGCTGGCGCAAAGCAGGGGCGATGTGATTTTTTTCATTATGGTCCGGCGTCCTGTCGTCATGGATACTGACGCCAGATTCTGCCTTGTGTAACGGGTTGTTACGCAGACGCCGGTCACACTTCCCCGCCTGAAGGCCGGTTTTACAGGTCGTCCAGCAGGCCTTCTTCCTGGGCCAGCAGGAGCAGGGCATAGACGCCGTTTTCCGGGAGCTGTGGTTCAAGGCCTTCATCGAACAACAGCTGGCGCCGGCGGTCCTCGATGGCTTCGCTGTCCAGGCCGGTGATCAGTTCGGAAACAGGGGCGACTTCAAAGGGGGCATCCTGGCTTACGGCGCTGAAAATCAGGTCGACCAGGATTTCATCCGGGTCTATGCCGTCTACGTAAACTGTCTGGTCCGGCAGGTCCTGGTGCAGCTCTTGTACCAGTTCCAGTAGCGGCACACCCTGTTCTTCCAGGTACAGCAGATCGATATCCCCCAGACCCCCGTCTTCCGGAAGCCAGGATTCTTCCGGCGTGATCACCACGGTTTTCATCTGGCCATCTGCCAGCGACCAGGCAATGGCAACGGGAAACAGGGCGTCTTCGGTCTGGCAGTATTCGATGTCCAGAAAGCGGGGTATCGACACGGGCGACTCCGGTAAATATTGTTGGGTGAGTATAGTCACTGACGGCGCGCGCTGTAGGAGCATTGCCGGCTTCGTGCCATACTGTAGCGGCCATTATCATGCAATCAGGAAGATCATGGAACACACTGAATTTAATAATGACTTGATTGAATTTCTGAACGCCTCACCCACGCCCTGGCATGCCGTGAATACCATGAAAACCCGCCTCGATGCCGCAGGTTTCCAGCAACTGGATGAACGTGAAGAGTGGGCGCTGGAGCAGGGCAAAGGCTACTACGCCATTCGCAACGGCTCATCCATTATTGCCTTCCGTACCGGAAAGAACGACGTGGTCAGCTCCGGTGTACGTATGGTCGGTGCCCACACCGACAGCCCCTGCCTGAAGGTAAAGCCGACACCGGAAATCCGCCGCAAAGGTTTCTTCCAGCTCGGGGTAGAAGTCTATGGCGGTGTGTTGCTGAACCCCTGGTTTGACCGGGACCTGTCCCTGGCCGGCCGGGTAACCGTGCTGGATGAGTCCGGCAAGGTGCAGGACACCCTGGTGAACTTCCGTAAGCCTGTGGCCATTATCCCCAGCCTGGCCATTCACCTGGACAGGGAGGCCAACAGCAATCGTTCGGTCAATGCCCAGGCTGACCTGCCACCGGTCGTCATGCAGGTGCCAGAGACGGATACCACGGCTTTTACCGACCTGTTGCGGGAGCAGATTGCCAGTGAATCCGGCCTGAAAGTCCGCAAGGTGCTGGGTTATGAGCTGAGCTTCTATGACGCCCAGGGCGCTTCCTATGTTGGCCTGCGGGAAGAGTTCCTGGCCTCTGCGCGGCTGGACAACCTTCTGAGCTGTTACATCGGCCTGAAGGCGTTGCTGGAGACGTCCGGAGACCAGGCGGCCTTGCTGGTATGCAACGACCACGAAGAAGTGGGCAGCATGTCGGCCGAAGGCGCTCAGGGGCCATTCCTCGGTTCCGTGCTGGAGCGCTGGTGTGGTGCCGGCAAGGGCAGGGCCATCGCCCGTTCCATGATGATCTCGGCCGACAACGCCCACGGCGTGCATCCTAACTTTATGGACAAGCACGATGAGAACCATGGTCCGATCCTGAACCAGGGCCCGGTGATCAAGGTTAACCACAACCAGCGTTACGCCACCAACAGCCGCTCAGCTGCGTTGTATCGTCATATCAGTGACGAACTCGGCCTGCCGCACCAGACCTTTGTGGTGCGCAGTGACATGGGCTGTGGCAGCACCATCGGCCCGCTGACTGCCGGCAATCTGGGGGTAACGACCCTGGATATCGGTGTGCCGCAATTTGCCATGCATTCCATTCGGGAACTCATTGGTACCCAGGACGGTTATACCCTGTACCAGGTGTTGAAGGAATTCATGCAGCGGGAAGAAGTATTCTGAGACAGAAAGTAAAAAGCCGCTGATTGAAACAATCAGCGGCTTTTCGGAATAAGTGGCTCCCCGACCTGGGCTCGAACCAGGGACAAACGGATTAACAGTCCGTTGCTCTACCAACTGAGCTATCGGGGAACATCATCAACGTGGCGCGCATATTAAGCGCTTTGATCAGGTTCGTCAACCCTCTGAAATGAAAGGTCAAAATTTGCACAGAAGTGCCAAAAGCCGTTATCGCCCACCGGTCTGGCTGCGTAACGGACACGTGCAGTCCATCTGGCCCACGCTGTTCCGCAAGGTACAGATGCCGGAGCCACAAACCGAAGTGATCAGCACCCCGGATGACGACCAGCTCCACCTGGACTGGTACCGCCAGGACAGCAACCGTCTGGCTATTATTTCCCACGGACTGGAAGGCCACAGCCGGCGCCCCTATGTATTGGGCCTGGCCCGGGCTCTGATGGCGGCTGGCTGGGATGTGCTGGCCTGGAACTTCCGCTCCTGCGGAGGCGTGATGAACCGTCAGCCGCGGTTTTACCACAGCGGTGCTACGGAAGACCTGGAAATCGTGATCAACCACGCCCTGGGCAAAAGCTACCAGAACCTGTTCCTGAGTGGTTTCAGTATGGGCGGCAACCTGACGCTCCTGTATCTGGGCCAGCAGGGTGAACAGGTAGACAGCCGCATCAGTGGTGCGGTGGTCTATTCAGTCCCGGCAGATCTCGCCGGCAGCGCCGACATGCTCGCCTTGCCCAGTCGCAAGATCTACATGCAGCGATTTTTGAACGATCTGCATGGGAAAATGCAGGAAAAATCGGAATTATTCCCTGATCTGATCGATGTGAGTGGTTTCAGGGATATCCGTAACTTCCATGAATTCGATAACCGCTACACCGCCCCCCTGCATGGTTTCAAAGATGCGCAGGACTACTGGGAGAATTGCTCGGCCCTGTTCCGGCTGAAAGATATCCGTGTACCTTCGCTGATGATCAACGCCGCAGACGACCCTTTCCTGTCTCCGGCCTGTTTCCCGGATTCAAAGAAAGTGCTGGGTTCCTATGTGAAGCTGGAAGTGCCCAAGTGGGGAGGGCACGTGGGCTTTGTGGAGCATGCGAAGGACGGTTACTACTGGTCAGAGCGACGGGCGTTAATGTTTGTTGGAAGTTAATCGGCAACCAGGGGTTCCAGCCGCGGCCAGATATTGTCCAGCAACAAAGGCTGGGCCTCCTCGGTAGGGTGAATGCCATCGCCCTGCATTAATCCGTCCTGGTCGTAGATTCCGTCAAGGAAAAACGGAACCAAAGGGACCCCGTAACGGTCAGACAGGGTCGGGAACAGATCGGCAAACATCCGGGTATAGCGCTGGCCGTAGTTTGGCGGAATCTGCATTCCCACCAACAACGGAACCGCGCCGGAATCCTGTGCCAGCTCAATCATCCCGGCCAGGTTGGACTCGATCACGTTTGGCGGAAACCCCCGGAGGCCATCGTTACCACCCAGCTCGATCACTACGATATCCGGATCATTCTTCTCCAGCAGCCCCGGCAGGCGACGAAGGCCGCCGTCTGTGGTTTCGCCGCTGATGCTGGCATTCACGACCTGCCAGTCCAGCCCTTGTCCGGACAGCCTTTCCCTGAGCAGCTCTACCCACGCGGTTTCAGAGGGTACGCCGTAGGCGGCACTGATGCTGTCGCCGACCACCAGAAGGGTGTTCTGGCTGGCCAGAACCGGCAGCGACACCATGGCAAACGCTGCGATGACCAATGATCTGACGAACGTGGATATCGTATGCATAGTAAAGTCGTATACCCTTAAACAATTCATGAACATCCAGAACCAGACAACGGAGCAACCGTGAACCAGATGACGGATCTCAGTAAAACCGATACCAGCCCGATGCTGCGCGTAACAGAGCTGACCCACAAGGTCAGCCTGGAAGCTGATACGTTGACGATCTTGCAGGGGGTCAATCTGGAAATCAATCGGGGAGAGTCCGTAGCCATTGTTGGCCGCTCCGGTTCCGGCAAAACCACGTTACTTGGATTGCTGGCGGGCCTGGATACCCCCAGCGAAGGCAAGGTCGAGCTGGACGGCTCTGAAATCAGCCGTCTGAGCGAGGACGAACGCGCCAGGCTGCGGGCCCGGCGGGTGGGCTTCGTGTTCCAGTCGTTCCAGCTGTTGCCGGCCCTGAGTGCCCTGGAAAATGTCATGCTGCCGCTGGAGCTTGCCGGCATCGAAGCGCCGGAGAAACGGGCCCGGGAACTGCTGGAACGGGTTGGCCTGGGTGAGCGGCTGAGCCACACGCCCCGGCAGCTCTCCGGCGGCGAGCAGCAGCGGGTGGCGATTGCCCGGGCGTTTGCTTCCGACCCGGTGATCCTGTTTGCCGATGAACCGACCGGTAACCTCGACAACCGCACCGGCCAGGCAGTGTCCGACCTGCTGATGGACCTTAACCGGGAGCAGGGCACTACACTGGTGATGGTCACCCACGATGACCGCCTGGCGGCCCGCTGTGGCCGGCAACTGCATATTGAAGCGGGTGTGCTCACCGAGCCGGAGCTGGTAGATGAGGTGTCTGGCTGATGGCAGCATCACAGAAGCTCATGTCCGTAAGCCGGGACTGGCGCGAACGGGACGTTCGGGTGGTCCTGGTTGCCCTGATTATCGCCGTGGCCACGGTGGCCACCATCGCCCTGTTTGCCAGCCAGTTGCAGCGCACTCTGGTATCTTCGGCCAGCTCCTTCCTGGCGGCTGATCGCCAGCTGGAAGCGGAAAACGGCCGGCCGGTGCCGGCAGGCTGGATTGAGGAAGCGCGTGATCGCGACATCGAAACCGGCCAGATGATCGAATTTTCCACCATGGTGTTCGGTGAAAGCGGTTTTCAGCTGGTGTCGGTAAAGGCGGTCAGCGACGAATATCCGCTGCGCGGTGACATTGAAGTGCAATCCCGTGCCGAGGGTACTCGCTCAATTGTGGGGTCTGGCCCCGCCAAAGGCGAGATCTGGATCAACCCGCGCCTGCTGCGTTTGCTGGAGCTGGACGTTGGCGACACGCTGGAAGTCGGCAACCTGAAACTTGAGATCTCAAACCTGCTGTTACGTGAGCCCGATGGCGGTTTCCGGCTTTCATCGCTGGCGCCCCGGGTGATGATGCACGTAGACGATGTTCCGGCTACCGGGGTGCTTCAGGAAGGCAGTCGGGTGGAATACATCTATCTGTTTGCCGGTGCCGAAAACCTGTTAAACGATTACTACCAGTGGCTGGAGCCGCAACTGGGGCCGAGCCATGAATGGGAAGGCGTGAGGGATGGCGAAACCTTCTCCCGCTCCCTTGAGCGGGCCGAACGCTTCCTGCTGCTTGGCGGCAGCCTGGCGGTTCTGCTGGCAGTGGTGGCGGTTGCCGTGGCCAGTCGCCAGTACGCATTGTCGCAACGGGACACAGTGGCACTGCTGAAGACGCTGGGGCTTACCGGTAAGGGCATCGGCCGGTTGTACCTTCGCCGCCTGGCATTGTGGGGCGTGGCGGGCATTATTGGCGGGCTGGTGCTGGCACTGCCGCTGTTCTGGCTGCTGGCCAGGATGCTTGGCAGTGTGCTGGAGCGCCCGGTTGATATTTATCTCGACCCCGCCGCCCTGGCGCCGGCGCTGCTGACCGCGCTGGTATCCTTGTTCGCCTTCGCGTACCCGCCGGTTCGCCGCCTGCGCAAGGTGCCGGCTATGCGGGTGCTGCGCTCCCAGCCCGGGGAAACCGGCCGGGAAGCCATTCCGGATCTGATCATCGCCGTGCTGGCCATCTTCGGGCTGGTGTGGATGTATGCCGGCGAACTGGCCCTGGTGGCATCGCTGCTGGGCGGGCTGGTGTTATTGCTGGCAGTGCTGGGGCTGGTGGGCTGGTTGATGGTCTCGGTGCTGCGCAAAGTGCGCGGTGGTGGCAACGCCTGGCGTCTGGCCCTTGTTGGCCTTTACCGGCACCGGCAGGCCAGCATGGCGCAAATGGCGGTCTTTGCCATGACCCTGATGCTGGCGGCGACATTGGTGCTGGTCCGTTCGTCCCTGCTGGACGACTGGCAGGCCCAGCTTCCGGACGATGCGCCCAATCACTTCCTGATTAACATAGCGCCGGACACGGTAGATGAGGTTGATGACTATTGGGCGCAGCAGGGATCGCCCCTGGACACCGTCTACCCCATGGTGCGTGGCCGTTTGACCGAACTGAACGACCAGCCTGTGAAAGAGGCGGTCAGTAAGGATGAGCGAATCAACGCGCTTAATCGGGAGCTGAACCTGACCTGGATGGAAGACCTGCCCGAAGACAACCGGATTGTGGAAGGCGAGTGGTTTGCTGGGGGCGTAACCGAGGGGGTCTCGGTGGAAGCCGAGCTGGCGGAGAGGCTGGGGCTGGAACTTGGCGACCGGCTGACCTTTACCATAGGCTCTGAACAGGTCACCGAGCCGGTCGTCAGTATCCGTACCGTGCAGTGGGACAGCATGAAGCCGAATTTCTACATTGCCTTTCCCCCAGACGGCGGCCTGACCGACATGCCGGCTACCTGGATTACCAGTTTCCATCTGGGGGCCAGCAACAAGGTGGCCCTGAACGAATTTTCACGCCGTTTTCCCACCGTGTCGGTGCTGGAGATCGATCACATTATCGAGCGCATCCAGGATATCGTCCGCCAGGTCACCCAGGCCATTGAAGCCATTCTGGCGCTGATTCTTGCGGCGGCACTGGTGGTGATGGCGGCGGTCGTCAGCGCGACCTTGCGGGACCGTCAACGTGAAGGCGCCCTGTTGCGAACGCTGGGCGGTCAACAATCTCTGCTGGTGCGCAGTACCATGCTCGAGTTTGCCTTGCTTGGGTTCGTTGCCGGGATATTGGGCGTGCTGGCGGCGGAAGCGGCGGTTTATGCCTTGCAGGTGAGAATGTTTGAGGGCAGTTTTCAGTGGCATTGGGAAGTGATGCTGCCGGTGCCATTGATCAGCGCGTTGCTGCTGGCCCTGTTTGGCCGCTGGCAGTTGCGGCCGGTACTCAGCGTGTCACCCATGCTGTTGCTGCGCCGGCTCGAGTGAGCCGGCAATGACGGCGTTTTAGCGGTAATTGGCGAGAATGGCGTCCAGTTCGCCATTCTCGCGAATCAGTTCCAGTTCCCGGTTGAAGGATTCGGCGAAGTCCGTCCAGTCAGGCCGCAACATCAGCCGGAATCCGTACTGGCTGATGGCTTTGTCCGAGCTTCTGAACTCATCCGCCATGCCTTCATTTCTCAGTATCCACTTGCCCAGCAGGCGATCTGCCAGCGCAGTATCGAATCGGTCGCCGTGTTGTAGGAAACGGAACATGTCGCGGTCACGGGAAACGTCAAAGCGCCGGATACGCTGGTCTTCGAAATAGGGGGTCAGGGTGGGATAGAGGTAGCCCAGGTGAGTTACCACGGTTTTCCCGAAAAGGTCGCTGGGATGTTCGAAATCCAGGTCTGAAACTTCAGGAAAGAAAAACACTTCTTCCACATTCACAACAGGATCCGTGAACAGAAACTTTTCCGGTTCTTCGGTCCATTCGATGGCTCTGAGCGTGCCATCGATGTACCCGTCTTCCAGCATCTGGTCTACCCGTTTGCGCGGTATCTTTCGTGGCTCGACCTGGTAGCCGAGCCGCGGAACGATCAGTTCCACCACATCCCACATGATACCGGCAGGCTCTGAGTCCTGGACGATCAGGTATGGAGGGTAGCCGTTAGGGGATACGTTGAAGTGGAAAACCCCCGGGCCGGTTTCTCCGCTATGGGCTGCCATGGAAAAGCAGCCTGCGGTTATCAGCCCCGAGAGTGTCCGGAAACCAATACTCTTGAGGTGTTGGATCAGTTTAGTCATCGCAAGAAACTCTGGTGGAAGCGGCCTATGCTTTGAAAATGCACTTATCCGGCCAACTCCCTGCCAGTGCGCTTGCCAAATATTACCGTTTTATCCGTTTGTTTCAATGATTTTGAGTCCGTGTTCAGGCCCAGGCCCGGCGGAGAACGCTCAATGCGTCCTCGAGGGTCACCTCTCTGGGGTTGAACATGATGGAGCCGTCGTCCAGTGCCTGGCGGGCAATCGCCTCCATTTGGGTTTCCAGTACCTTGCCGGTTTCCTTCAGGGTACGGGGCAACTCACAGCGCTTGTGCAGGGCATCACGAAGCTTGCGGATGGCGGAGATGCTGGCTTCGGCACGGCGGGAAGCCGGAGTGGCAGAATAGACCTCCGGGCCTTCCAGATACAGCAGCAATTCGCCCAGAGACTCACGGATGCTTTCAAGGTTGAACTCCAGCACGTACGGCAGGTACAAGCTCATGCACAGGCCGTGAGGCAGATGGCAGATGGCACCGGTGGCGTGCCCCAGGGAGTGCACCAGCCCTACCATGGAGTTGGAGAAGGCGATACCGGCCATGGTTGAGGCCTGTGCCAGCTCTAACCGGCCGTCCTGGTCTTTCGGGTTGTCCATCACCGCCAGCAGGGACTGGCTGATTTTCTTGATGGCGGCGGTGGCGTAGGCATCGCTTAACGGATTCTTGGCCATGCAAGTGAAGGCTTCAACGGCATGGGTAAGGGCGTCCATGCCGGTGGCGGCGGTAATGTGCGGCGGCAGCGTCAGGGTCATGCGCGGGTCTATAATCGCGGCATTCGGCAGCAGGAAGCTGGAGGTGAACGGCAGCTTGACGCCTTTCTTTTCGTCGGTAATGACCGCCACCGAGGTAACCTCGGAGCCCGTGCCGGCAGTTGTGGGTATTACGAAAAAGGGCTTGAGCGGATGTTTGAGCACGCCCGCGCCGGTGTACCTGGCAATGTCATCGCCACCCTCGGACACCAGGATGTTGACAGCCTTTCCGGTATCGATGGCGGATCCGCCACCGACGGCAATGATGGAGTCGCATTTTTCCTTGCGATAAACAGCGGCAATGTCCCGTACCACGGTCGTGGAGGAATCCGGCGGCACATCGTCATAGATAGAGACAATCTCCAGCCCGCTCTCTTCACAGGCTGCAATCACCAGATCCAGCAGGCCGGCGGCCCGCACACCCTTGTCAGTAATAATCATTGGCCGCTTGGCAGCAAGTCCGGTCAGTTCGTACGGAATATGTTCCAGGGCGGCTTTACCGGCAATCACTTTTACCGGGCAGAAGAACTCGTAGTATTTGTTAGTCATTATGCTCTCACTGTCTCGACAAATTGGGTGGCAACTTTCAGGTAGATGCGGGCTGAGCTCATGAGCTTCTCCGGCAGGTGGAGGTCTGCGGGGTATTCCTTGACGGCCCGCTGTGCCACCAGTTTCGGAAGGATGAACGACTCAAGGCGGTTCAGCACCCGGGTCATACGCACGGCGTAGCTGACATCGCCATCTACCAGCATGCGGTCGTTGGCGAAGGCAACGGAGGTTTTCTCCTGGAACGACAACACCAGGAACGCGTGGGCCATGTGTTTGAACTGGATAGACAGGTCTACGGGGCGCGGGGCGGTGTCACCGTGAAAGTGTAATTTGCCGTCGCCGGTGTGTTCCACAATCAGTTTCGGCCCGTTGGGCATAACCTGCATCTCGAACAGAAAACCTTCGGGCAGGGCGCGGACTTCTTCGCGGGTGGGTTCGTCTACGTCACTGATCGCCTGCAGTGCCCGGCCCATTACCTGGAACATCAGTTCCACATAATTACGCCTGGCCTGAAACATCATCGGTTGGAGTCGCTTGAGGAGCATGTTCGCAATCCGGTTGTTGTTGGTTTTAGTGATTTTTAGAGTTATTGCTCTAGAAGTCAATGCATTCAGTGACACGAACTCCGCGTCAGGCTGGCAAATTGACCGGGCACAAAAAAACCGGAGGCTTGTGGCCTCCGGTTCCCGGGCTTGCGGCGTGGCCGTCAGTTGGTCATGGCGGCGAGTTTGCGCTTGGCTTCCTCGCCCACATCACCACCGGCTTCGGCAGCGGCTGAATAGTATTGCACCGCCTCATCCCTACGCCCTTGCTGTCTGGAAATATCGCCCAGCCGCAGGTAGGCGATAGAGGTGGGCACCACCTGATTCGCCCGTTCAAGATGTTCGCGGGCTTTGGTGAGGTTGTTCAGTTGCAGTTCGTTCAGGCCGTTGTAAAGCTGGTACTCGAACATTTCCGGGTACAGCGAAACGGCTTTGTCGAAGTCTGCACGGGCTTTCTCAGCCTGGTCCTGTGCCTTGTAGATGCGGCCACGCAGGGCGTAGAACATGGCTTCACGGGGTTCTGCCTTGATGGCCTGGTTTACCGAAGCCAGGGCGGCATCGTAATCCTCCTCAGACGCCAGTTTCATGGCTTTGTCGTGGGCATCGTAGGCGGGTTGAAGTTGCCTGATTTTGGCAATTCGGCGCTGGTACACGTCCCGGCCCCGGTAGCCGCCCCCACCGAGTTTCTGCACCAGTTGCTGGTTCGCCTCTACCCGACGGGCGGAGGGCGGGTGGCTGGCAAACAGGCCGCTCAGCCAGTTGCTCTCCCGGCCTTCAGAAAGTTGCAGGAAAATTTCCTGGAGTTCCACGGCTGCCTGGGGATCATAGCCTGCGGCTTTCATGTATTCGATGCCATAGGCATCCGATTCCAGTTCGTCGCCCTGGCTGTACCGTGCCAGCGCCAGCTGTGCCCCAACGGCGGCGCCTCCCATAATCAGGCTTGCCCACTCGTTGTCAGAGACCGCAATGCCGATCCCCGCCATGCCTGCACTGATGAGCATGCCTTGCTGCATACGCTGAACGCTGTGGCGGGCCGCAGCGTGGACAATTTCATGGCCCAGTACCGAGGCCAGCTGGGCTTCGTCTTCAAGCTTAACCAACAGCCCCCGGTTGATGGCAATCTTGCCCCCCGGCAGGGCCCAGGC
The DNA here is from genome assembly GCF_056859535.1 of Marinobacter sp. L-46. Classification (NCBI taxonomy): domain Bacteria; kingdom Pseudomonadati; phylum Pseudomonadota; class Gammaproteobacteria; order Pseudomonadales; family Marinobacteraceae; genus Marinobacter; species Marinobacter sp. L-46. Next base: position 2,544 of record NZ_JBSXOP010000025.1, on the reverse strand, counting down.
GTTGGGCACACTGTTGTTCAGCACCACGAAATCGTAGGGGAGGTCCGGACGATCACTGACTTGCGCCATTTTCATGCCGACTTCCCGAACGTACACCGTCAGCTCAGGGTCAATGTAGAACTGACCGCCCTGGGTTTGTTGGGTAGGGGTGTACTGTTCTGCGCCCAGAGCGAGTTCTTCGCTTTCCGAGATCAGGGACAGCTGCTTCTTGCCGGTCACCGGATTCACGGCGCAGCCCGCCAGGGCAAACAGCAGAGAAAGAACGACACACAAACGGGCGAGAGGTCCGGGATTCACGTTTTACTCCTTGATGGGTCAGTAACCAACGTCCTGTTCAGGGGCCGGCCATTCATGATGCTGTTTTTATAGCACAGCCAGGCGGTGGTTTCCTCGCCTGTACTGGCGGGGATGTGGCCGGGCCACCAGCCTTGGCGTATCATATCAGCACATTAAATAATCACCGAAATTGGCCCGGATACCCCTACCTGTGACAACGCATTACCTGGATTTTCTGGCACTGATCTGGTTTCTGGCTTGCTGGGGTGGCTATACCTGGTACTCCCGCAACCGGGCGGATTCACGGGCTTGCCTTTCCAATACCCTGGACTTGTACCGGGAAGACTGGATGCGGGTGATGCTCAAGCGCGAGAACCGTATCTCGGATGCTTCTGTGGTGGGTAACCTTGAGCGCAACGGTGCGTTCTTTGCCTCCAGCTGCCTGCTGATCCTTGCGGGTATCATCACGGCACTGGGGTACACCAGTGAAGCCATGGAAGTGTTCGCTACCATGCCGTTCGGCGTAGTGCCTTCCCGGGAAATCTGGGAGTTGCGGCTGATGGTGCTTATGGTGGTGTTTGTCTATGCCTTCTTTAAATTCACCTGGTCGATGCGCATGTACAACTTCGTGGCGGTGATGATCGGCAGCGCCCCCATGCCCGACGACAGCAAAACCAGCCCGGCGGCGAGGGAGGCCTTTGCCCGCAGTGCCGGCGCCATCTGCAACCAGGCGGGCGATACCTTTAACCTTGGCCTGCGTTCCTATTACTATGCGCTCGCCGTGGTGGCCTGGTTCATACACCCGCTGGCCCTGATTGCGGCGGCGACGCTGGTGGTATACGTGCTCTACCGCAGGGAATTCCACTCTGATGCGCTGGCATCCTTGCGTGCCGGCAAAGTATTTGAAGAAGCCACCCCCGCCGGCACGGGTGACGATGAAAAAACGAAAAACTGACCTGCAGGATTTTCCTGAATGAATGACGAAACCCGAATTAACCGGGTGAACCGGTTTGTGAACACGCTCAACCAGGCCCGGGAGCTGGGCCTGGCCGCACGGGAAGCGGGTGAGGGCTACCTGGTCATGGAACTGCCCTACAGCGACAAAATCATCGGCAACCCGGACACCGGCGTGATCCACGGTGGCGCCATCACCACCCTGATGGACACCACCTCCGGCTCGGTGATGATCTGCGCACTGGATGAATTCGAACTCTGCCCGACCCTGGACTTGCGGGTAGATTACATGCGCCCGGCAGAACCCCATAAACCGGTCTTCGCCCGGGCCGAAACCTACAAGATCACCAAGAACATCATCTTCACCCGCTGCGAAGCCTACCAGGAAGGCGGCGAAACCATCGCCAACTGCGTGGGCACCTTCATGCGCATCGGCAAAGAAGCTACGCCCAAAAGCTATCGCGACCTGATCACCGGAGGCGCTGAATGACTGACCCGGAAATCCTCAAGCACACCCGGGAAAGCGGCGACTTCTCCAGAATGCTCGACGCCGTACCCTACGCCAAGTGGATCGGCCTGCAGTGCGAGCGCTTCGGTGACGACCTGATTTTCCGCTTGCCCAAGAAAGAAGAAAACCTCGGCAACCCCATCCTGCCCGCCATCCACGGTGGCGTGATTGGCGGCTTCATGGAAATGTCTGCCGCGATCTACCTGATGATGTCCCAGGACACTTTCAGAATGCCGAGAATCGTTGACTTCTCCCTAGACTACCTGCGCGCCGGCCTCAACCGAGAAACCTACGCCGAATGCCGCCTGACCCGCCAGGGCAACCGCGTAGCCAACGTAACGATCACCGCCTGGCAAAAATCCCGCTCCCAGCCCATAGCCACGGCCCGCGCGCACTTCCTTCTCGAAGACTGAATTGGTTCTGGCCGGGGTTGAAATGCCCCGGTCGACCCCCATCTCTGGTTCAAGTTCTGGCCTCGGTGCAGGTAAGCGTGTGGGGGTGCCCTTCCGAAACACGCTGTGAATACGTCCGTGTACGCTCGGCTCCGCCATCCATGGCTCCGCACGGTTTCGGAAGGGCACCCCCACACGCTTGCCCAGACTCCGTGCAAAGCCGGCCTAACTGAGAAGTCCGGTGGTGTGGTCAGGTAGTCCTTTCCAAAACTGTGCGGAGCCATGGATGGCGGAGCAGAAGCGCCACATGGATGATGGGATGAACACCTCTTGTTGAGATCGGCGTCAAAGCGCCACTATTAGATGTGCAAAATCAATAGGTCAACAACAAGAGGTGTTCAGATGAACGTTACC
>NZ_JBSXOP010000024.1:0-3967 GCF_056859535.1 Marinobacter sp. L-46 | reverse complement strand
CCTGATCCCATCCCGAACTCAGACGTGAAACAGACCAGCGCCGATGGTAGTGTGGTTCGCCCATGTGAGAGTAGGTCATCGTCAGGCTTTTAATACCAAAACCCCCGACAGCGTTGCTGCCGGGGGTTTTTTCATTTCAGGTCTGGGAAAAATGAAATCGCACCGAATGCATAGATCGCGGGCGAGGGTTGTTTTGATGCCTTTTCCCAGGAGATCCTCGTTCTCCAAGGCCTTCTTGCCATCCCTGATGTTCGGCCTTTCGCTGTTACCCGTCATTGCCGCCGCAGAACTCGAAAAGCTCAACGATGGCGAACTCTCTGAAATCGACGGTGCCGGCATTGGCCTGATACTGGAAGACTTCATCTTCTCCCACCGCACGGATGCGCCGGACGTCAACGGTGAGCAGGCCCGGATTTTCCGCATTGCGGGTATCCAAAGCACGGACGGCCGTGAGGTCGATATCACCGTTAACCACCGTTACATCGCCGGCTCTGACAGTGACTACGGAACGAACCAACCCGGAATTCCGCAGTAACGTTCATGGCACTGCGATACTGCTGAATGATATTCACACCAGCGACGGCGGCGATTTCGACGGCGTTGGCCAGGACGACAATACCTGCGGTATCCGAACCGATCTTGCAGTTGATGTGTATCCAACCCGGGTCATCCGAACGGTTGACGGTGTAAAGCGGGTTGAGCACCCTCTCGGGTTCGCCGTGCAGACGGCGGTATACGGTGCTGTGTTACAGAACGTGGATATTCGGACAAACCTGACCGCAACTCCTATCCCCTGATGACCATCCGGCATGAGAAAAGGGCAGCCCGGGCGCTGTCCTTTTGTTTTTTCGGCCGTCCTGTTGTTTAATCCGGGGCTGATTCTTTGCACCCCTGGAACCGGTTTCATGAAATCCAACACCTTGTTGTCACTGCTGAGCGATCGCGCCGTTCATTCCGGAGAGTCCCTGGCGAAAACCCTGGGGGTATCCCGCACGGCTGTCTGGAAGCAACTCCGTAAAATCATGGATGAAGGCGTAGAGATAAAAACTATCCGGGGGCAGGGCTATCAGCTGGTCACACCGGTAGACCTGCTGGATCGCGGGCAGGTGTTGGCGGGTTTACCCGGCGAGCTGTTGTCCGGTATCAACCTGGAGGTATTACCGGAAGTGGGTTCCACCAATGCCGAGGTGGCGCAGCGTTTATCCGGCGCCGGAGGGGCTATACCGGTGGTCATTGCCGATTGCCAGACTGCGGGGCGCGGTCGCCGGGGGCGTAACTGGGCAAGCCCGAAAGGGCAGAATCTGTATCTGAGTATGGGGCTGACCCTGCAGGGTGGGTTCGCCGCGCTCGAAGGTTTGAGCCTGGTCTTGGGCGTAGCCGTGGCCCGGGCTTTGGAGGCTATGGGTGCCGAAGGTGTTGGCCTGAAGTGGCCGAACGACCTGTTTGTCGATGGCAGGAAGTTTGCCGGTATCCTGGTGGAGATCCAGGGGGAATTACAGGAAGGTGTCGTCCAGGTCATCGCTGGTATTGGCATCAATGTGCATATGACCCGGGCGGAAGAGGTCGATCAGCCATGGATCAGCCTGGCTGAGCGCTGGCCGGATATAGCCTGGGCGAGGAATGCCCTGGCGGCAAATGTTATCAGGGAGATCCTGGGTACCGTTGATACGTTCGAGCGACAGGGCTTTGCAGCGTTCAGGAGTGCTTGGCAGCGAAGGGACATATTCAGCGGCCAGGAGCTGGTCAGCCGTGGTGGCGAGGTTGCCGGAACCGGCGCCGGTATCGATGACGGCGGTAACTATCTGTTGAAAACCGACGCTGGGGTGGTGCCGGTTCGAGCGGGCGATATCAGCCTTCGGGTGCAACCATGATGTTGTTGGTCGATTCCGGTAATACCCGGATAAAGTGGCGTTTGGTCCAGGGGGGTCAGGTGAAGGCTGAGGGTGCAGCGATGCTGGACGAGAAGGCGCCTTTTGCAGGCCTGGCGCCCTTCGGTCATGACATTACCCGGGTTGCCGTATCTTCTGTCGCATCCGAGCAGAATTGCCGGGAGCTGGAGCAGGGCCTGTCCCGCATTACCCGTGCGCCGGTAACATTTTACTGGTCTGAATCATCCCGTCAGGGACTGGTGAACTCCTATCAGGATGTCCGGAAAATGGGCGCTGATCGCTGGCACGGAATGGTGGGCGCTTGGTCGCGTTATCCTGGCGGGCTTGCAGTTGTTGACGCGGGGAGTGCGGTTACCGTGGATTACGTGGCCGAAAACGGTGCCCACATCGGGGGCTATATACTGCCAGGGCTGAGAATGATGCGCCGAAGCCTGAAGCTGGATGCCGCCCGTATCGGGTTCGAACACGATGACCAGATCAATACCTTGCCCGGTCGCTCAACCGGGGAGTGCGCCAATCATGGGCTGGCCTGGCTGACCCTCGGGGTTATCGAGCGTATTAATGCTGACGCCAGGGTTCACAATTTACGCCGTGTGTTGCTTACCGGCGGCGATGCTCAAAGATTTGTTGATCTCGGCTTGCAGGCCGAGGTTCGTCCGGGCCTGGTGTTTGAGGGGCTTCAGGCCGTAGCACAGGGTGGGCAGGGCGAATGAAGTGGATTGCGTTCTTTCTCCTGGCCGTCAACCTGTTGGTGTGGTGGTTTCCCCAGTGGCAGGGTGTCGGGGGAGCTGATTCTTCGTCCGGAGGAGCCTTGCCCAGGGTGACCAGCCTGAAAACATCAGAGCCTATGGCACCTGTACCGGAGCCCGGCGCGGAAACCCTGTGCGTGCGTGCGGGATGGTTTGACAGCGACGCCGAAGCGAAGGCGACGGGAGAGGCCGCGGGGCTGGACTACGTCGTCGAAGAGCAGGAGGTGGAGCTTGCTCCACTGAATTGGGTCTTGATACCCCCCCAGCCGGAACAGGCGGCGATGGACCAGTTCCGGGCCTTGTCGGCCCGGGGCATAGAATCCTATGTGGTGGCGTCCGGAGAGTACCGGAATGCCATATCCTTGGGGCTTTTTGAATCCCGGGAAGCTGCTGAAACGGTACTGGCAGAAAAAAAACGGGATAATCTTAATGTAGTACTGGCCAAGTTCCCCCGTAATCGTATAGGATACGCCCTCGTTTTTGATGTTGAATCTGACCGGGAAACCGAGACGGTTCAAGCGGTTGAAGCGGAAATCGGCAAAAACTTCGAGTTTGTTGAAAGTGGTACCTGCAAAGGTGTTGCAACGCCGAAAAAAAATCCGTAGTATACCGCCCTCGCTGACGAGGCGAATGTGAGCTGGCGTAGCTCAGTTGGTAGAGCAGCTGACTTGTAATCAGCAGGTCGGGGGTTCGATTCCGTCCGCCAGCTCCACTTTAAGGTTTTAGCAGATTCGCAACAGCGAATTTGTACGGGAGGGGTTCCCGAGTGGCCAAAGGGATCAGACTGTAAATCTGACGCGAAAGCTTCGCTGGTTCGAATCCAGCCCCCTCCACCACTAATTGCTCGCGGGCATCGTATAGTGGCTATTACCTCAGCCTTCCAAGCTGATGACGCGGGTTCGATTCCCGCTGCCCGCTCCAATTTGGTTTTAATGCTCATGTAGCTCAGTCGGTAGAGCACATCCTTGGTAAGGATGAGGTCACCGGTTCAATTCCGGTCATGAGCTCCACTTTTTTTTCCGGTCAACGTTACGATCCTGGTTGATTAGGGGGATTGGTCGAATGTCTAAAGCAAAATTTGAGCGTAACAAGCCGCACGTAAACGTGGGCACCATTGGTCACGTTGACCATGGTAAGACCACTCTGACAGCCGCCCTGACTCGTGTATGTCACGAAGTATGGGGCACTGGCGAGAGCCGTGCTTTCGATCAGATCGATAACGCACCGGAAGAGCGTGCGCGTGGTATCACCATCGCGACCTCCCACGTTGAGTACGATTCTCCGACCCGTCACTACGCTCACGTAGACTGCCCGGGCCACGCTGATTAT
>NZ_JBSXOP010000023.1:0-50917 GCF_056859535.1 Marinobacter sp. L-46 | reverse complement strand
CCTCAGCGCTGGTCTGGCAATACCCGGAACTGGGAGGTCACCGGTCCGGTGTCGCTCAACCCCGGAAATCTACAGGAAGTTGAGCTCAATAAATTAGCTGCTTAGGTGCAGCTATTTGGACAACTGGGTTGAAAATCGCCGATACCATTCAATTAAGAGTGGATATTGACAGATGCAGAATAATCGAACAGGAGATACTTTATGTTCCCAGTTTCCCACTTTTCCCAGGTCCTTAATGGGGAATCAGCATTCGGATCTACAGAAACTTGCAAATATTTAGACTTTTTTCGCAAATTTCAGCACTCCGAGAGTGCTCCGAAAAACTTACAAGGTACTGTTTTTAAAAGAAAACAAATATTCTGCATCGGAAAATAGGAACAACCATGAAAAACAACTCCCGGAACACCATTGGCATATTCACTCTGTTCGCGGCGCTGGTGCTGACCGGCTGCAGCACCGTGTACTACAACACCATGGAAAAGCTCGGGTTTGAGAAGCGCGATATCCTGGTCGACCGGGTCGAGAACGCACGGGATGCCCAGACAGATGCCCAGGAAACCTTCCGCTCGTCACTGGAACGGTTCCAGAGTGTGGTGGCCATTCCCGATACCGAACTGAAGGCCAAGTACGAAGAAATCCGCGATGCCTATCAAGACAGCGAAGATGCTGCCGAGAAAGTCCGGGACCGGATCGACAGCGTCGAGGATGTGGCGGGTGCCCTGTTTGCGGAGTGGGAAGACGAGCTGGACCTGTACGAAAGCGCATCCCTGCGCCGCAGCAGCGAGCAGCAACTTCAGGAAACCCGCAATCAGTACGGGCAGCTGATTAACCGGATGCACCAGGCGGAAGCACGCATGGAACCGGTGCTTCAGGCGTTTGAAGACCAGGTGTTGTACCTCAAGCACAACCTGAATGCCCAGGCCATCGGTGCGCTGGAAACGGAGCTGGGTAAAATCCGCAGCGATGTCGACAGCCTGATCCGCAACATGGAAGCCTCTATCGCCGAATCCGAAGCCTTTATCCGCCGCTTTCGGGATCAATAACCCCGGCGAAAAAGTGGCAATGGCGTAACTGTTCCAGTTTTTGGCACACATTGTTCCAGTTAACTTGCTGTAATTCTCAATTGATAACAAATATCATTCGCTCCTGAAATTCATTACTTAATTTTTGGGAGCGACACATGGTGTTCAGGTCTTCATTGCTGGCGACCTCGGTTGCGGTAATCTCTGCCGGTTATTCACTGCAGGCCACTGCGCAGCCGGTGCAAATGGACGAGCTGGTGGTCTCCGCCGCCGGTTTTGAGCAGAAGGTTACCGATGCACCGGCGAGCATCAGTGTGATCAATCAGCAAAGCCTGCAGCAGAGTCAGTTTTCCAACCTGGGGGAAGCGCTCGAAACGGTAGAGGGTGTGGACGTCCGCCAGAGCACCGGCAAAACCGGCGGCCTGAACGTCAGCATTCGGGGCCTGCCCAGTGAATACACCCTGATCCTTATTGATGGCCGTCGCCAGAACCCACCGGGCGACGTTACCCCGAACGGATTCGGCGACACCTCCACCAGTTTCATTCCACCCCTTTCCGCCATTGAGCGTATCGAAGTCATTCGTGGCCCCATGTCTACTCTCTATGGTTCCGATGCCATCGGCGGTGTGGTCAACATCATCACCAAGAAAGTCTCGGATGAGTGGACAGGCTCGGTCACCCTGGAGCATACCTTCCAGGAAAACCGGGACTATGGTGATACCGGCAAGACCAGTTTCTACACCAGCGGTCCGTTGATCGAGAATGTATTGGGGCTGGCCGTGCGAGGCAGCGTGCTCGACCGGGAAGCGGCCGACCTGGACTTTGAAGACGGTAGCGAGGCACCCAAGCGCGGTGTTGCACCGGTGGATGGCCGCAATCATACCCTGGGTGCCCGCCTGACCCTGGTGCCGGCCGCCGGCCACGAGTTCTATCTGGATGCGGAGCAGGGCCGTCAGGTTTACAACAACGAGTCCTGTCAGCTTGGTACGCTGGATGGCCGGGACCGCAGTTGTGGAGACGACCCTGGCGTGGCGAATGGCTATTCCGATGAACTGCGTTTCAACCGGGACCAGGTGGCGTTGGGTCACTCAAGCCAGCTTGGCTTTGGCACCTGGAGCAATGACCTGACCTACAATGTAACCGAAACTGAAGGCCGGACCCTGCCGGGGACTATCGGTGCTGCTTACGACGCCCCCTACCAGAACCTGGTGGGTGGTGCCGAGCGGGAACTGGAATCCAAAGACACCGTCTTTGATACCAAGCTGGTCGCTCCGCTAACCGATAACCATATCGCCACCTTCGGGGCTCAGTACCGGGACACCGAACTGACCGACGGCATTGCCGACACGACCTTTGAGCAGAATTCCTGGGCGGTTTTTGCCGAAGACGAGTGGTATCTGAGAGACGACCTGGCGCTGACGCTGGGCGGTCGCTATGAAGACCACGATGCCTTCTCCGGCCACTTTACGCCACGAGCCTACCTGGTGTGGAACAGCACACCGTCCTGGACCTTCAAGGGCGGGGTCAGTCAGGGGTATCGTACGCCGGACATCAACGATCTCCACGATGGCATCAACGGTGTCACAGGACAGGGTGAAGATATCACCATCGGTACTCCGGACCTGGAGCCGGAGAAGAGCACTAACTACGAAGCCGGCGCCTACTTTGACAACCTTGACGGCTTCGAGGCCAATGCCACCGTGTTCTTCACACGCTTTGAAGACAAGATTGATGATGGCTCAGAGGTGACCATCAGCGGTGATCCCCGGATTCCCGATGGCACCTACGATCAGCTGGATAACATCGGCAAGGCGGAAACCCGGGGTATCGAGCTGGCCTCCAGCTGGCAGTTTGCCCCGGACTGGAGCCTGCGCGGCAACTACACGTATACCGATTCTGAGCAGAAAAGCGGTGACAACAAGGGTGAAAAGCTGACCAACACACCCGAACATGTGCTGCACGCCCGGCTTAACTGGCAGGCAACAGCCAAACTGGGGCTGTGGGTGTCTGGCGAATACCGGGGCGAGCGCACCCGCTACCTGAAAACCCGGGAGAACCTGAGCGTGGAAGAGCAGGCCATAGACCAACAGGTCGGAGAGCTGAGCGATTACGCGCTGTTCCATCTGGGTGGCTCTTACCAGGCCAGCGACAAGGTTCGACTGACGGCGACCATCTACAACCTGTTTGACAAGGACTTCCTCGAGGGCAGCAATTACAGCTATATCAACGCGGACGGTGACCAGGTAACCGACTGGGCATCCGATTACATCTACGTGTTCCGAGGCATGGCCAGCGGGGGTACGGTGGAAGAGGGCCGCCGCCTGTGGCTGTCTGCCACGGTGGATTTCTGAGTTATCCACAGCTTCTGTTAATAAAATCCGACAACGTAAAAAGGGAAGCCAGGTGCTTCCCCTTTTTTGTGGAACCGGGATTTCAAGGCCCCGGGTCCGGAAGAAAAAAGTCCCGGGAAAACCCGGGACCGGAAGTTACCGGCGTTACCCGGTAAAGGCCATGTTCTCGGCTTCAATCTGCATCAGGCTGCGGGTCGGGCTGAGCATGCTGGTGGCATGGGTCTGGGCCCGGGGCAGCAAGCGCTCGTAGTAGAACTCGGCGGTGTTGAGCTTGGTCTGGTAGAAGGATTCAGACTCTTCACCGCCATTATCCAGTTTATCCACAGCCACGGCGGACTGACGCAGCCACATGTAGGCCATGCTCACGTAGCCGCTGTACATCAGGAAGTCGTAGGCTGCGGCGCTGACCACATCCCGGTCTTTTCGGGCCGCCAGCATCACCCGTACCGTCAGCACATTCCACTGGGCGGTGAGTTTCAGCAGCTCCACCGCCATCGGGCGCAGGCGCTTGTCGGTCAGGTGCTTGCGGGCAAAGTTGGCCACCTTGAAGGTGAACTCGCGCACCGCGCCGCCCTGGGTCATCAGCAACACCTTACGGCCCAGCAGGTCCAGGGCCTGGATACCGGTGGTGCCTTCGTACAGGGTGGCAATGCGGGTATCGCGGGCGATCTGTTCCATGCCATGTTCGCGGATGTAACCGTGGCCGCCAAACACCTGCATCCCCAGGTTGGCGGCTTCACAACCCAGTTCGGTCAGGAAGCCTTTCAGGATGGGGGTCAGGAAGCCCAGTTTGTCGTCGTACTTCTCGGCTTTTTCAGTATCACCTGCGGTATGGGCTTCCACCATGTGGTCGGCTACCCGGGCCGCGTAATAGAGCATGGCCCGGCCACCTTCGGCGATGGCTTTCTGGGTCAGCAGCATGCGCCGAACATCGGCGTGGTGAATCAGGCTGTCCGCCACCTGGTCCGGCTCTTTCTTGCCGGACAGCGCCCGCATGGAGCGGCGTTCCTTCGCATAGTCCAGCGCCCACTGGTAAGACAGCTCGGCCGGCCCCACACCCTGAATGGCGGTACCAATCCGGGCGGTGTTCATAAAGGTGAACATGCACTCCAGGCCCTGGTTTTCCGGGCCGATCAGGTAACCGGTGGCGTCGTCAAAGTTCATTACGCAAGTAGCGGACGCCTTGATACCCATTTTCTTTTCCAGGCTGCCGCAGCTTACGCCGTTGCGCTCGCCGACACCGCCATCGGCGGCCGGCATGAACTTCGGTACAATGAACAGGCTGATGCCCTTGGTGCCTTTCGGGGCATCCGGCAGGCGGGCCAGGACAATGTGCACAATGTTCTCGGTCAGGTCATGCTCGCCGGAGGAGATAAAGATCTTGGTGCCGGTGAGTTTGTAGCTGCCATCGGCCTGGGGTTCAGCCCTGGTTTTCACCTGGCCCAGGTCGGTACCGCACTGGGGTTCGGTCAGGCACATGGTGCCACCCCAGCGGCCTTCGGTGAGGGGCACCAGGTAGGTTTGTTTCTGGTCGTCCGTACCGTGCAGGAAGATGGTGTTCATGGCACCCAGCGACAACCCCGGGTACATGGAGAACGACCAGTTGGCCGTGCCCATCATTTCCTGCTTGAACAGGCCCATGGAAGCCGGCAGGCCCTGGCCGCCAAACTCTTCGGGGGCAGATAAGCCTTGCCAGCCACCCATCACATACTGCTGGTAGGCTTCTTTGTAGCCCTTGGGGGTGATTACTTCGCCATTTTCCAGCTTGCAGCATTCTTCGTCGCCGCTCTGGTACAGGGGGCTCAGCACTTCTTCACAGAAGCGGCCACACTCGGTAAGGATTGCATCTACAATGTCCGGAGTGGCGTTTTCGCCGGAGGCCAGGCCCTGGTAATGGGTCGGGTAGTCGAATACATCATTCAGCAGGAATTTCATGTCCCGCAGGGGCGCTTTATACACAGGCATAGCCGGTCCTCGTTTAATCTCAGTCCGATTCGTGCGGGCCCGCAAGCCCGGATGAGTGCAGTTTTACGGCATTCCGGTGGGGCTGCCATTGACGGAAAGCGCCTGAATGGCTGTCAAAATGGACAATTGGCTGAAATGACGCAGTGGCGATTTTCTGATCGGAAACGGTAAACCGGCCGTAGATCTCCGCACTGTCAGGCTGTTCTGGCGTTAACCCGGAGTGTAAAAGTCATGCAAAATTCCCGGATGCGACCCAAGGCCAGTGGTCTGGGGCCGTTGAGTCTTATATTGTTGATGTCTCTGGTGCTGGCAGGCTGTGCCGCGCCCGCACTGGATGATTACCAGAGCACCGGGCCAGACCTGGTGCCAAGTCAGTTCTTTACCGGCGAACTTTCTGCCCGGGGTGTGGTCAAGGACTTCTCCGGCGAGGTTATCCGCACCTTCGATGCGGATATCGTGGCCAGCTGGGACGACAACGGGGTGGGCACCCTGATCAACCAGACCACCATGAGCAAGTGGGGTGTGGACGTCGGGGAAGTGGTACTGGTGATCCAGAAAAAAGGCGCGGGGTCAGCCCCGCAATCCTGATAACAGAATACGGACAGGTAACAGATACCCATGTGGAAGCAATGGCTGGTGGCGCTTGTGTTGGTCGGAGTTGTGGTGGCAGGTGCCGGCGTGTATCTGAGCCTGGAAGACCCGGCTGATGCGGAAGCCGAAGACGAACCCACGGCATCCACGGTAAATATCTCGGCACCGGAAATGCGCAGGGTGCGGGATGAGGTATCGGCCGTTGCCAACCTGAATGCCATGGATGCGGTGGCCCTGACCACCGAAGTCAGCGGCCGGGTAGTGGAGCTCAACCTGCAAACCGGGCGCAAGGTGCAGCAAGGCGATGTACTGGTGCGGCTGGATGATCGCCAGGCGACTGCCGACCTGGCCGTAATTGAAGCCCAGCTGGCAGACGCCCGCCGGCAATATGACCGGGCCCGCAGCCTGCGGGCCAACAACAGCGTATCCCAGTCCCAGGTGGATGAGCTGAGAACTGCGGTGGATGTTGCCATTGCCCAGCGCGAAGCAGCCCGGGTCCGGCTTCAGAACCACCGGGTTGAAGCGCCGTTCTCCGGTGTGGTCGGGCTGTCGGACATCAGTGTGGGCGCCTACCTGCAAGCCGGCACTGTGATCACCACCCTGGATTCCACGGATCAGCTGGAACTGAACTTTGCAGTGCCCGAGCGGTTCGTCGGCCAGGTTCAGCTGGGCCAGCCGGTGCGGGCCACCTCTCCGGCATTCCCCGATGAAATCTTTGAAGGCGAGCTGGTGGAGCTGGCTACCCGCATCAGCGAGCTGAGCCGCACCCTGGCGGTGCGGGCCCTGATTGATAACCCCGATGGCCGCTTGCGACCGGGCCAGTTTATGTCCGCCTCTTTGACCCTGCAGGAACGGGAAGGCCTGGTGGTACCGGAGCAGGCGGTGATGCTGCGGGGCGACCAGAAATACGTATTTGTGGCTGAAGATGGCCAGGCCCGCCGGGTTTCGGTAAAAACCGGCAGCCGCCTGCCCGGATGGGTGGAAGTCACCGATGGCCTGACCATGGAAGATGCGGTGATTATTACCGGCCAGGACCGGCTGAGTTCCGGCAACCGGGTTCGGGTGATCGAGTCAGGCCTTGCCATTCCGGAGAACCGGTTCGACTCTGTGCAGGGGTCCTGAGCCATGGTGCTGTCAGACGTCTCCATCAAGCGCCCGGTCTTCGCCACGGTTCTGAGCCTGCTGATTGTTGTGTTCGGGTTGGCCGCCCTGATGGGCCTGCCGGTTCGGGAGTATCCGGATATCGACCCGCCAGTGGTCTCGGTGTCCACCGATTACACCGGTGCCGCCGCCGAAGTGGTGGATACCCAGATTACCCAGGTGATCGAAGGTGCCATCAGTGGCATTGAAGGCATTCGTTCTATTGAGTCCTCCACCGAGCAGGGTGAATCCCGCACCACCATCGAGTTCAACACGTCCCGTGATATCGATATCGCCGCCAACGATGTGCGTGATGCCGTCTCCCGGGTGTTGAACCAGATGCCGGACGAAGCCGATCCGCCGGTGGTTCGCAAGGCCGATTCCGATGCCCGGCCGATGATGTGGATAACTCTGACCAGCGACGTCTGGGATGCCGCCGAACTGAGTGATTTTGCCGACCGGGTGCTGAGCGACCGGTTGTCGGTGCTGGACGGCGTGGCCGATGTGCGTATCGGTGGCGAACGCCGCTATGCCATCCGGGTCTGGCTTGACCGGGAACGGCTGGCGGCCCGCAACATCACGGTGGCGGAAGTCGAACAGGCCCTGCGGGCCAACAACGTGGAATTACCGGCCGGTTCGGTGGATTCCTCCACCCGCAACTTTACCGTGCGGGCCGAGGGCCGGTTATCCACAGTGGAAGAATTCCGCAACCTGGTCGTACGCCGGGATGGCAACGACCTGCTGCGACTGGGTGAAGTAGCCAACGTGCAGATGGGTGTGGAATCGGATATCGGCCGCCTGCGGGCTGCCGGCCGCACGGCCATTGGCATGGGGGTTATCCGCCAGTCCAAGGCCAATACCGTTGCGGTGTCTGACGGCGTGCGGGCCGAGCTGGACAAGATCCGTGAAACCCTGCCACCGGAAGTGTCGATTAGCGAAAGCTACGACGAGTCTATCTTTATCCGTGCTTCCATCAAGGAAGTGCTGGTGACCCTGGCGATCTCGGTATCGCTGGTCATCCTGGTGATTTTCCTGTTCCTGCGGTCCTGGCGCGCCACGTTGATTCCGGCGGTCACCATTCCGGTGGCGGTGATCGGTGCCTTTATCGGCCTGGGCTTTCTGGGATTTTCCATCAACGTGCTGACCCTGCTGGCGGTAATCCTGGCCATCGGCCTGGTGGTGGATGACGCCATCGTGATGCTGGAGAACATCCAGCGCCGGATTGATGAAGGCGAGCCACCGTTGCTGGCAGCCTATCGTGGTGCCAAGCAGGTTGCTTTTGCGGTCATTGCCACCACCCTGACGCTGGTGGCGGTGTTTGTGCCCATCTCGTTTATGGGCGGTAACGTGGGCCGGTTGTTTGCCGAGTTCGGGTTTACCCTGGCGGCGGCGGTGATCTTCTCCAGCCTGGTGGCGCTCACCCTGGCCCCGATGCTGTGTTCCAAGTGGCTGCGCCACAGTCCGGAATCGGCGGAAGGCCACCGGCTCTGGGCCTTCAGCGAGAAGGTGCTCAATGGCCTGACTAACGCCTACAAGCGCCTGCTGGAGTTTTCCCTGAACCAGCCTGGCCTGTTGCTGGGCCTGGGGATTGCCGGGCTGATCGTCGCCGCGGTGATTTATCCCCGCTTGCCGCAGGAACTGGCGCCCATTGAAGACCGTGGCGTAATCATCATGCCCACCAGTGCGCCCCGGGGCGCCACCGTCGAATATACCGACCACTTCGTGCAGCAGGCCGAGCAGCGGTTGCTGACCTACCTGGAGGAGGGCACCGCCGAGCGGTTACTTTCCATTGTCGGTTTCCGGGATGAAGAAGATAGCGCCTTCATGATTATGGGGCTGGTGCCCTGGGAGCAGCGGAACATCAAGCAACAGCAGGTGACTACAGATATCCGTGACAAGCTGTCGGATATATCCGGTGCCCGCATCAACGTAATCAACCCGCCAGGCCTTGGCCAGCGGGGCTTCAGCCAGCCGGTGGAATTTGTGATTGCCGGCCCGGACTACGAATCGGTCCAGGCCTGGAGTGAAGAGATCATGGAGCGGGCCAGGGAAAACCCGAACCTGCTGAATGTGGATACCGATTTCGAGCTTACCCGCCCGGAACTCCGGGTGAACATCGACCGCGACAGGGCGGCCGACCTGGATATCACCGTGCAGGATGTCGGGCTCACCCTGCAGACCATGCTGGCGTCCCGACAGGTGACCACCTACCTGGACCGGGGCCAGGAGTACGATGTGATTATCCAGGCCGAGGATGCCAACCGCGCCACCCCGGATGACCTGGAGCAGATTTTCCTGCGGCCGAGGGCAGGGGGGGAGCTGATCCCGCTGAAAGCCCTGGTGTCGGTGGAGGAAATCGGCGCTAACCCGGATCTGCGCCGGATCGACCGCCTGCCGGCGGTGGTGATCAGCGCTTCCCTGGCCGATGGCTACGATCTGGGTACGGCCCTGAATTACCTAAATAACCTGGCTGTGGATAACTTGCCGCCGGAAGCCCGGCTGAGTTACAAAGGCTTGTCCCGGGAATTCGAGGATTCCTCGGCGGCCATCTTTATCACCTTTGCCCTGGCCTTTGTGATTGTGTTCCTGGTGCTGGCGGCCCAGTTTGAAAGCTGGATTCACCCGATGATCATCATGTTGTCGGTGCCCCTGGCGGTTACCGGTGCGCTGATTGCCCTGGCCTGGTCCGGCATCAGCCTGAACATCTACAGCCAGATCGGGATCATCATGTTGCTGGGGTTGATGGCCAAGAACGGTATCCTGATCGTGGAATTCGCCAACCAGCTGCGGGACAAAGGTTACAGTGTGCGGGATGCCATTCTGGAAGGCGCGACGCTGCGCTTCCGCCCGGTACTGATGACCACCATCTCCACCGTGTTCGGTGCGGTACCCCTGGTGATTGCCACCGGGGCCGGTGCGGAAAGCCGGGCGGCGATCGGTATGGTGATTCTGGGCGGGCTGATCTTCGCCACCACCCTGACCCTGTTTATTATCCCGGTGCTGTATAACCTGCTGGCCCGGTTCGCCAAGTCTGCCAACGCGGTGGAAAAAGAGCTCGACCGGCTGGCGGCCGGCCCGTCCGGGGGCTCCGGCCTGGCAAGCAGCCCGGCAAAGAAGGCCGATGAGTTCTGATGCCTGTGCACAGCCAGTTCCGGTTGCTGGGCCAGCGGCGGTTTCTGCCGTTCTACCTGACCCAGTTTTCCGGCGCCTTTAACGACAACCTGTACAAGAATGCCCTGCTGTTGCTGATCACCTACCAGGCCGGTGGCCTGATTGGCTTGTCGGTCAATGTGGTGGTCAATATTGCCGCCTTCCTGTTTATCCTGCCGTTTTTCCTGTTCTCCGGCATTGCCGGCCAGATGGCCGACCGCTATGAAAAGGCCTGGATTATCCGCCGGGTCAAGGCGGCGGAAATCGGCATCATGTCCCTGGCGGCGCTGGCTTTGTGGTTTGGCTGGTACGAGTTGCTGCTGGTGTTGCTGTTCCTGATGGGCGCGCAGTCCACGTTCTTCGGGCCGGTGAAATACTCCATCCTGCCCCGGGTGTTGGCAAACGACGAACTGGTGGGTGGCAACGGGCTGGTCAGCATGGGAACCTTCGTGGCCATTCTTCTGGGCACCATTGCCGCCGGTGTTATCGCCGGTGCGGAGCAGGCGGCACGTATTACTGCTGTGGCCGTGCTGGTGATGGCGGTGCTGGGCTACCTGGCGGCGCGCAAGGTACCGGATACCCGGGATGAAGCACCGGAAGTGATGGTGCGTTTCCGGCCCTTGCTGGAAACCTGGCG
The DNA here is from genome assembly GCF_056859535.1 of Marinobacter sp. L-46. Classification (NCBI taxonomy): domain Bacteria; kingdom Pseudomonadati; phylum Pseudomonadota; class Gammaproteobacteria; order Pseudomonadales; family Marinobacteraceae; genus Marinobacter; species Marinobacter sp. L-46. The sequence goes on along the minus strand of NZ_JBSXOP010000023.1, from coordinate 40,061 downwards.
GCTGATGGCCGTGGCCCGGGAACGCCCCAAAGTGTTGGGGGCGATCCTGGCCATTTCCTGGTTCTGGTTCCTGGGCGCGGCGTACCTTACCCAGTTTCCCAACTTTGCCAAAACCTGGCTGGCGGGTGATGAAACCGTGGTCACCTTGCTGCTGGCCATGTTCATTGTGGGTATCTCCGCAGGCTCTATGCTGTGCGAACGGCTGACCAGGCATCGAATAACCCTGGCGCCGGTACCCTGGGGCGCCCTGGGCCTGACCTTGTTGGGCATTGACCTGTTCTTTGCGGTACCGGCCAACCCGGAGCCGTCCACCTGGCTCAGCCTGATGACGGAACCTGTGTATATCCGGGTGTTGCTTGACCTGGTGGGAATCGGTATCTGCGGTGGCCTGTTCATTGTGCCGCTGTATGCGTTTATCCAGTATGAAACCCCGGATCACAAGCGGGCCCGCATTATTGCTGCCCTGAATGTGATCAATTCCCTGTTCATGGTGGCCAGTGCCATTGCCGGTATCCTGGTGCTCGGGGTCTTTGACCTGGGAATCCCGACCTTTTTCCTGATCTTATCCCTGGTGAATGCGCTGGTGTGGGTAAGTGTGCTGGGGCTCCGGCGCCGTGTCGCCCAATCTGTGGATAATTAATGGGAAAAGCTACGGATAACCGTTGGATCGTTTTTTGTAAATGCAATAATAACAGTAAGTTATATTTGTAAAACCGGGTTTGAAAAGCCTTTTTAAATGTGGATAACTTTCTTGAAAACTTTTCTGAACTGCCGGTTACAAGCTTCTGAAAACCCGATAGTTTCGGTTTTCATCTAGATTAAAACCGGTCGCCGAACCCGGGTTGCACCCGGTTCCCCCACCTGGCGCCTTTCGGATACCCGAAGTTCTGGTTAAAATTTGCACATTCTGACTGTAATTTCCCGGTCGAGGCGTTATACTCGCCGCCCTGTTTTTTCCCGATTTCCGAGGTGTAGTGTGGAGTTTCCGACCCGTTTCGATGTCATTGTCATTGGTGGTGGCCATGCCGGCACTGAAGCTGCCCTGGCGGCTGCGCGCATGGGTTCGCAAACCCTGCTGCTGACCCACAACATTGAGACCCTGGGGCAGATGTCCTGCAACCCGGCCATCGGTGGCATTGGCAAGAGCCACCTGGTGAAGGAAATCGACGCCCTGGGCGGCGCCATGGCCCGGGCCACCGACCAGGCCGGTATCCAGTTCCGGGTACTCAACAGCCGCAAGGGCCCGGCGGTACGCGCCACCCGCGCCCAGGCTGACCGGATTCTGTACAAGGCAGCTATCCGCCATATGCTGGAAAACCAGCCCAACCTGACCCTGTTCCAGCAGGCGGCCGATGACCTGGTTGTGGAAAACGACCAGGTTGTGGGCGTGGTCACCCAGACCGGCATCCGTTTCAACGCCAAGACCGTGGTGCTGACCACCGGCACCTTCCTTGGCGGCGTTATCCACATCGGCATGCAGAACCATGCCGGTGGCCGTGCCGGTGATGCGCCGGCCAATGCCCTGGCCAGGCGCCTGCGGGAACTGCCGTTCAACGTCGGCCGCCTGAAAACCGGTACACCGCCGCGTATCGACGCCCGCACCGTGGATTTCTCCGCGATGCAGCAGCAGTGGGGCGACGACCCGACCCCGGTGATGTCGTTTATCGGCAGCCGTGACGAGCACCCGGAGCAGATCTGCTGCTACGTGACCCGCACCACCGAAGAAACCCACGACATCATCCGCAGTGGTTTTGACCGCTCGCCCATGTTCGCTGGTAACATCGAAGGCGTGGGCCCGCGCTATTGCCCGTCCATCGAGGACAAGGTCAACCGCTTTGCCGATAAAGACTCGCACCAGATTTTTGTGGAGCCGGAAGGCCTGACCACCAACGAGCTGTACCCGAACGGCATTTCCACCAGCCTGCCGTTTGATATCCAGCTCAAGGCCGTGCGTTCCATTCCCGGTTTCGAGAATGCCCACATCCTGCGCCCCGGCTACGCCATCGAGTATGACTACCTGAACCCGCAGGACCTGCGCCACACCCTGGAAACCAAGTTCATCCAGGGCCTGTACTTTGCCGGCCAGATCAACGGCACCACCGGTTATGAAGAAGCCGGCGCCCAGGGCTTGCTGGCGGGTATCAACGCCTCGCTGCGGGCCCAGGACAAAGACGAGTGGTACCCGCGTCGGGACGTAGCCTATCTGGGCGTATTGGTGGACGACCTGATCACCATGGGCACCCAGGAGCCGTACCGCATGTTCACCAGCCGCGCCGAATACCGGCTGATCCTGCGGGAAGACAACGCCGACCTGCGCCTGACTGAAACCGGCCGCAAGCTGGGCCTGGTGGATGACGAGCGCTGGCAGAAATTCAGTGACAAGTGCGAAGGCATTACCAAAGAGCGTAGCCGCCTGGAGAGCACCCGCATCCACCCGAACACCGAGGCGGGCGAGCGTGCCAACGGCTACCTGAAGCAGCCGATGACCCGGGACCAGTCCCTGGCCGAGCTGCTGCGTCGCCCGGAAATTGTCTACGACCACATCGCCGACATCAGCGCCGAGCGGGCTGAAGACCCGAACGTGGCCGACCAGGTGGAAATCGAGATCAAGTACGAAGGCTACATCTCCCGCCAGGCGGACGAGATCGAGCGCCTGCGCAAGAACGAGAACACCGCGTTGCCGCTGGACCTGGACTACGACGTGATCGGTGGCCTGTCCAACGAGATCAAACAGAAGCTCAAGGACGTGCGCCCGGAAACCGTGGCCCAGGCTTCCCGCATCCAGGGTGTGACCCCGGCGGCGGTCAGCCAGATTCTGGTGCACCTGAAAAAGCGTGACCTGCTGAAAAAGCAGAGCGCCTGAGATGAGTTATCCACAGCTATGGCAAGGCCAACTGCAGGACGGCCTGGCGCAAATGGGTGTTGCCCTCAGTGACAGCCAGCAGGCTCAGTTGCTGGCGTTCCTGGCCCTGCTGAACAAATGGAACAAGGCCTACAACCTGACCGCGGTCCGGGATGAACAGGTCATGGTGTCGCGCCAGTTGCTCGACAGCCTCAGCATCATGCCCTGGGTAACCACCGAACACCTGCTGGATGTAGGCGCCGGCGGAGGCCTGCCCGGGATTCCCCTGGCCATCGTATTCCCGGACAAGCGCTTTACCCTACTCGACAGCAACGGCAAGAAAACCCGTTTCCTCAACCAGTGTGTGCTGGAACTGGGCCTGGCCAACGTTGACGTCATCCACGGCCGGGCCGAAGATTGCCAGCCGGAAAAACCTTTCAGCCAGATCAGCAGCCGCGCCTTTACCGCGCTGGAAAACCTGGTTAGCTGGTGTGGCAGCTTGCTGGCGAATGACGGCCAGTTCCTTGCCATGAAAGGCCTGTATCCGGATGATGAAGTGGCTGCCCTTCCGGAAGGCTGGCAGGTAGAATCCAGCCATTCCCTGAAGGTACCCGGAGCAGACGGCGAACGGCATTTGCTGATCGTCACCCGGGCCGACCAATCCCGGTAACCCGAAACAGCAGGAGGCAAGGCATGGCGCGCGTGATTGCAGTGACCAATCAGAAAGGCGGTGTGGGCAAAACCACCACCTGCGTGAACCTTGCTGCCTCACTGGCCGCCACCAGGCGCCGGGTGCTTTTGGTAGATATGGACCCCCAGGGCAACGCCACCATGGGCAGCGGTGTGGATAAAAACGCCCTGGAACTGTCGGGTTACGATGTGCTGACCAAGCGTGCCAGCCCGGTAGAAGTCATCGTCAAAACCGACGCCTCGGGCTTTGACCTGCTGCCGGCCAATGGCGACCTGACGGCCGCCGAAGTGGAACTGATGAACGAAATCGGCCGGGAGCACCGGCTGCGGCTGGCGCTGAACAGCGTCCGGGAAAATTACGACTACATCCTGATCGACTGCCCGCCGTCGCTGAACCTGCTGACCGTAAACTCCCTTTCGGCCGCGGATTCCGTACTGATTCCGATGCAGTGTGAATACTACGCCCTGGAAGGCCTGGCGGCACTCATGAACACCGTCGAGCAGATCAAGGAAACGGTCAATCCGAACCTGGAGATCGAAGGCATCCTGCGTACCATGTACGACCCCCGCAACAGCCTGACCCTGGATGTTTCCGGCCAGCTCAGTGAATACTTTGGCGAGAAAGTGTACCGGGCGGTGATTCCCCGCAACGTGCGCCTGGCCGAAGCCCCCAGCTACGGTATGCCGGCACTGGCCTACGACAAAACCTCGAAGGGTGCCGTGGCCTACCTGGCCCTGGCGGGCGAGATGGTGCGCCGGCACGGTTCAAAAAAGACATCCGCCGCCGTTGCGGTGTAACATAGTTTGCCGTCGGGCAACCATGCACCAACTTTTTCAACAGGAAGAATGACAAACACCATGGCGGCGAAAAAACGAGGCTTGGGCGAACGGGGTTTGGGAGCGCTGTTACAGGGCTCGAAGGTTAACCTGAACCAGCAAGTGGCCGAACACGATGGCGAACTGCGGGAGATCCCCGTAGACCTCATCCAGCGTGGCCGTTACCAGCCGCGCCGGGATATGGACCCCGCCGCCCTGCAGGAACTGGCAGATTCCATTCGCCAGCAGGGTGTGATGCAACCGGTGGTGGTGCGCCCGGTTTCCGAAGGCCGCTATGAACTGATTGCCGGTGAACGCCGCTGGCGCGCTACCCAGATGGCCGAGCTCGACAGCATTCCCGCCATCATCCGCGATGTGCCGGATGAAGCCGCCATCGCCATGGCGCTGATCGAGAACATCCAGCGCGAAAACCTGAACCCGATCGAAGAAGCCTTTGCCCTCCAGCGCCTGCAGGAAGAGTTCGGCCTGACCCAGGCCCAGGTGGCAGAGGCTGTGGGTAAATCCCGCACCACCATTACCAACCTGTTGCGGCTGATCGGCCTGACCGAAGACGTGCGCACCATGCTCGAGCATGGTGACCTGGAAATGGGCCATGGCCGCGCCATGCTGACCTTACCCCCGGAACAGCAGATGCAGGTGGCCCGCCAGGTGGTGGCCAAGTCGCTTTCCGTGCGCCAGACCGAAGCCCTGGTGCGCCGCATCCAGCAGGAAAAGCCTGCAACGGAAGATTCCGGCAGCAAGGCGCTGGACCCGAACATCCGTGCCCTGCAGGACGACCTTTCCGACCGGCTCGGTGCCCGGGTGTCCATTGCCCATGGCAAGCGGGGCAAGGGTAAAGTGGTGATCGAATACAGTTCGCTGGATGAGCTGGACGGTATTCTGGGCCATATCCGCTGAGCACCCGGAAATTCCTGAAAATCATCCTAAAGTACCCATTCAGGCCAGAAACACCACATCTGGGTGCAGCCGAAGCCGGATAACACAACCTGTGTAAAAACAGGCCTTTTCATCTTGAAATATGGTTAAATTTTAGCCATTTTTTCCGTCGGGTTATGTTGAACCGCTACCGGTTAACACATATAATTCCGCGCGCTTGGAATGACAGCTGGTGATATGAGCCGTTCAATGAAAGCCATCACGTACGTGCCGCTGAAACAGTGGCTGACCATAGAGATGGCCGCTCTCACCGTTCTGAGCCTTTTGTGGTTGCTGGAAAGTCGTTTGGCCGGTTATTCCGCGTTTATCGGCGGTCTTATTTTTGTCATACCAAACGCTTACTTTGCTCACCGGACGTACCGGTACCAGGGCGCAAGGCAAATGCACCTGGCAGTCAGCAACATTTTCAGGGCAGAGAGCATCAAACTCGCCCTTACCGCAGTGTTTTTTGCGGCCGTTTTCACTTTAATGGAGCCAGTACACGTACCGGCTCTGTTATTCACTTTTGCTGTGATGGTTGTGTTGGGTACGGCATTGCGCTGGCTCATCCGGCCGCGACCACAGCGATGACTGGACGAGAGCAGTATGGCAGCTGATACCCCAGTAGAGTATATAATAAAACACCACCTCACCAACCTTACCTATGGCAAGCTCCCGGAAGGCTATGAGCGCGCAGACGGCAGTGTTGTGCAGGAGGCCACCTGGACCTTCGCACGCACCGGCCAGGAAGCCGCAGACATGGGCTTCATGGCGCTCCACGTCGATACCCTCGGCTGGTCTATCGCTATGGGTATCCTGTTCCTGGGTCTGTTCCGCTTTGTGGCCAACCGGGTCACCGACGGCGCGCCGAGCGGACTGCAGAACCTGGTCGAAATGACCTTTGAATTCGTTCAGGGCATCGTGCGCGATGTTTTCCACGGCAAGAACCCGTTGATTGCCCCGCTGGCACTGACGATTTTTGTCTGGATCCTGCTGATGAACATCCTGAAGCTGATCCCGATCGACTATATTCCGTCTATCGCCCATGCGATGGGTCTTGAGTACTTCAAGATTGTTCCGACCACCGATCCCAATGGTACTTTCGGTATCTCTATCGGTGTGTTCCTGCTGATCCTGTTCTACAGTTTCAAGGTGAAAGGCGTAGGTGGCTTTACCAAAGAGCTGGCCTTTAACCCGTTCAATCACTGGATCATGGTTCCGTTCAACCTGTTGCTGGAAATCCTGGCGCTGATCATCAAGCCCATCAGCCTGGCACTGCGTCTGTTCGGTAACATGTACGCTGGTGAAGTTGTCTTTATCCTGATTGCGCTGTTGCCGCTGTGGGTCCAGTGGACGCTGAACGTTCCCTGGGCGATCTTCCACATCCTGGTGATCCCGCTTCAGGCCTTTATTTTTACTGTGCTTACTGTGGTTTACCTCAGCGCAGCACACGAAGATCACTGATAAACCCTTAAATACACAAACCCTTAACTATCTGAAAAACTGAGGAGTCTTCAATGGAAATGGTATTTATCGCAGCTGCGTTGATCATCGGTCTGGGTGCCCTGGGCGCTGGTATCGGTTTCGGTCTGCTGGGCGGCAAACTGCTCGAGTCCACTGCGCGTCAGCCGGAAATGGCTAACCAGCTGCAAACCAAGGCATTCATCATGGCTGGTCTGCTTGACGCGGTTCCCATGATCGGTGTTGGTATCGCGATGTACCTGATCTTCGTTGTTGCTGGTTAATCAGCCGAGAATTGAGGGTGGCAGTGCCCGGCACTGCCACCGCATTCCGGACACCAGGACGCAACGAATAGCAAGAGGTATATTGCCGTGAATATAAACCTTACGTTGATAGGGCAATCGATTGCCTTCGCTATTTTCGTCTGGTTCTGCGTCAAGTATGTATGGCCGCCGATTACGGCTGCCATGGAAGCGCGCCAGAAGAAAATTGCAGACGGCCTCTCTGCCGCAGATCGGGCTTCCCTCGATCTGGAACTTGCGCAGGAAAAAGCCGCTAAAGAACTGCAGAAGGCGAAAGAAGAAGCTGCAGCCCTTATTGACCAGGCCAACAAGCGTGCCGCCCAGATCGTCGAAGCCTCCAAGGACGACGCTCGCAAAGAAGGCGACAAGCTTATTGAGCAGGCAAGGGCGGAAATTCAACAGGAGCGTGTTCAGGCTCGCGACGCACTGCGTGCAGAAGTGGCCACTCTGGCCATTGCCGGTGCCGAGAAGATTCTGGAAACCTCTGTAGACGCCAAAGCTCACAGCGAGATGCTGGACAAGCTGGCCGCAGAACTCTAAAAGAGGGTCATCATGGCAGAACTTACAACGTTAGCCCGACCCTACGCGAAAGCCGTTTTTAAAGCCGCGCAGGACCAGAATGCCGTTGATCAATGGGATCAGGCTCTGGCTTTCGCAGCTATGGTTGCGGCTGACCAAGAGGTAAAGAACATCCTGGCCAACCCCGGCCTGTCTGAGCAACGCAAGGCGGAACTCTTCGCTGACTGTTTTGAAGAGCCGCTGCCTGAAGCACTCAGAAACTTCCTGTTGATTCTTGCTGAAAACAAGCGTCTGGCCCTGTTGCCGGAGATTTCTGCTTTGTTCCGTTTGTACCGTGCAGACCTCGAGAAGTCTGTGCACCTGACAATCGATACCGCATTCGAATTGTCTGCAGACGAACAGCAGAAACTGATCGACGCATTGTCCAAAAAGCTGGAGCGCAAGGTTGAGCTTGAAACCGCAGTTGATCAGAATCTGATCGGCGGCGTGGTAGTACGTACAGGCGACCTGGTTATCGACGCTTCAGTTCGTGGCAAGCTGGCCAGAATGGCCAAGGCTCTGGGCTCCTGATTTCAGCACAAGGTTTGAGGACAAAGGCATGCAGCAACTGAATCCATCCGAGATCAGTGACATCATCAAGAAGAGAATCGAGAACCTCGATATCTCTTCCGAAGCTAAGAACGAAGGTACGATCCTGTCTGTTTCTGACGGTATCGTACTGATCCACGGTCTGGCCGACGTTATGTACGGCGAGATGATTGAATTTGCCAACGGCACATACGGCATGGCGCTGAACCTGGAGCGTGATTCTGTTGGTGCGGTTGTTCTGGGTGACTACGAAGGTCTGGCTGAAGGCCAGAAGGTACGTTGTACCGGTCGTATCCTGGAAGTACCGGTTGGTAACGAACTGCTGGGCCGTGTTGTAGACGGTCTGGGTAACCCGATCGACGGCAAGGGCGAGCTGGGCAACAGCCTGACTTCCCCGGTCGAGAAGGTTGCACCGGGCGTTATCGCTCGTCAGTCCGTTGATGAGCCGGTTCAGACTGGTCTGAAAGCCATCGACACCATGGTTCCCATCGGTCGTGGCCAGCGTGAGCTGATCATCGGTGACCGCCAGATCGGTAAGACTGCGGTTGCGATCGACGCGATCATCAACCAGAAGCACACCGGCATCAAGTGTATCTACGTTGCCGTTGGCCAGAAGCAGTCTTCCATTGCCGCCGTAGTGCGCAAGCTGGAAGAGCACGGCGCCATGGACCACACCATCGTGGTTGCTGCCGGTGCCGCGGATCCTGCTGCCATGCAGTTCCTGGCTCCGTACTCCGGTACCTCCATGGGTGAGTTCTTCCGCGACCGCGGTGAAGACGCACTGATCGTATACGATGACCTGTCCAAGCAGGCCGTTGCCTACCGTCAGATCTCCCTGCTGCTGCGTCGTCCGCCAGGACGTGAAGCATACCCGGGTGACGTTTTCTATCTGCACTCCCGTCTGCTGGAGCGCGCTTCCCGCGTAAACGCTGACTACGTTGAGCAGTTCACCAACGGTGAAGTGAAAGGCAAGACCGGTTCCCTGACCGCACTGCCGATCATCGAAACCCAGGCTGGTGACGTTTCTGCATTCGTACCGACCAACGTAATCTCCATTACCGATGGTCAGATCTTCCTGGAAACCAACCTGTTCAACTCCGGTATCCGTCCGGCCATGAACGCCGGTATCTCCGTATCCCGGGTAGGTGGTGCAGCCCAGACCAAGATCATGAAGAAGCTCGGCGGTAACATCCGTCTGGCCCTGGCCCAGTACCGGGAACTGGCGGCATTCGCCCAGTTCGCTTCCGACCTTGACGAAGCAACCCGTAAGCAGCTGGAGCATGGTCAGCGCGTAACCGAGCTGATGAAGCAGAACCAGTACAGCCCGATGACCGTTGCGGAAATGGGCACTTCACTGTTCGCAGCCAACGAAGGCTTCCTGGACGATGTTGAAGTAAACAAGGTTGTGAAGTTCGAAGCACAGCTGCTGGACTGGATGCGTTCCGAGCAGAAAGAGCTTCTGGACAAGATCGGCCCTGAAGGTAACTTCAATGACGACATCGCTGCCGGCCTGAAAGCTGCTCTGGAGAAATTCAAGACCACTCAGAGCTGGTAAATCCACCGGGCCCGCCATTGTGCGGGCTTGCTGGTCCCTTTGAGTGTCTAACTTGAAAAGGCAGTGACTTATGGCCGTCGGAAAAGAAATACGTAACCAGATCGGAAGCATCAAGAGCACGCAGAAGATCACTTCCGCCATGGAAATGGTGGCGGCGAGTAAGATGCGCAAGGCTCAGGATCGGATGCAGGCAACTCGCCCGTATGCCGAAAAGATGCGTCAGGTAATCGGACACATTGCTAAGTCCAACAAGGATTACCGTCATCCGTTCATGCAGGAGCGTGAGGTCAAGCGGGTAGGCTACATTGTAGTTTCCTCTGACCGCGGCCTGTGTGGTGGCCTGAACACCAATGCGTTCAAGCTGCTCGTGCGCGAAATGCGTGAATGGAAAGAGAAAGGTATTGAGACTGATATCTGTGCCATTGGCCAGAAAGGCGCATCCTTTTTCCGCAGCTATGGCGGAAACGTGGTTGCAGCCCTGACCCACATGGGCGACAGCCCGAGTGCGGAAAAGCTGATTGGCAGTGTCAAGGTGATGCTGGATTCGTTCGAGGCAGGCAAGATCGACCGTCTGTTCCTGATCAGTAACGAGTTCGTCAACACCATGACCCAGAGCCCGAAGTCAGAGCAGTTGTTGCCTCTGCCGGAAGGTTCCGATGAAGACATCGGTCGCCAGTGGGATTATATCTACGAGCCGGACTCACGTCCGATTCTTGACGGGTTGATGCCACGTTATATCGAATCCCAGGTGTATCAGGGTGTGGTAGAGAATCTGGCCTGTGAACAGGCCGCCCGGATGATCGCTATGAAGAGCGCCACCGACAACGCTGGCAGCATCATTGACGAGCTTCAGCTGGCCTATAACAAGGCCCGTCAGGCAGCGATCACACAAGAGATTTCGGAGATTGTGAGCGGCGCCGCATCTGTTTGATAGCGCTCACAAACCTACTGGTTTTATTGACTACTAGATAACGAGGAACCGAGCATGAGTAGCGGACACATCGTTCAGATCATTGGCGCGGTTATCGACGTGGAATTTCCACGTGACTCCGTGCCAAGCGTTTACGACGCACTGCTGCTTGAAGGTGGCGAAACAACTCTGGAAGTCCAGCAGCAGCTGGGTGACGGCATTGTTCGTACCATCGCCATGGGCAGCACCGAGGGCCTGAAGCGTGGCCTGAAAGCAGAAAACACCGGCAAGCCGATCTCTGTACCGGTTGGTACCAAGACTCTGGGCCGGATTATGGACGTTCTGGGTCGTCCCATCGACGAGCAGGGCGAAATCGGTGAAGAAGAGCGTTGGGGTATTCACCGCAAAGCTCCGGGCTACGCCGACCAGTCAGCGTCTGCCGACCTGCTGGAAACCGGTATCAAGGTTATCGACCTGATCTGCCCGTTCGCCAAGGGTGGTAAGGTTGGCCTGTTCGGTGGTGCCGGTGTAGGCAAAACCGTAAACATGATGGAACTGATCAACAACATCGCGAAAGAGCACTCCGGTCTCTCCGTATTCGCCGGTGTTGGTGAGCGTACCCGTGAGGGTAACGACTTCTACTACGAAATGAAGGAGTCTAACGTTCTCGATAAGGTTGCCATGGTTTACGGCCAGATGAACGAGCCCCCTGGAAACCGTCTGCGTGTGGCCCTGACTGGTCTCACCATGGCCGAGAAGTTCCGGGACGAAGGCCGTGACGTACTGTTGTTCGTTGACAACATCTACCGTTACACCCTGGCCGGTACCGAAGTATCCGCACTGCTGGGCCGTATGCCTTCAGCGGTAGGTTACCAGCCGACCCTGGCCCAGGAAATGGGTGAGCTGCAGGAGCGTATTACCTCCACCAAGACTGGCTCTATCACCTCTATCCAGGCGGTATACGTACCGGCGGATGACTTGACTGACCCGTCTCCGGCCACCACCTTCTCGCACCTTGACGCGACCGTGGTACTGAGCCGTGACATCGCTTCCAAGGGTATTTACCCGGCGATCGATCCGCTCGACTCCACCTCCCGTCAGCTGGATCCGCTGGTGATTGGTGAGCAGCACTACAACGTTGCCCGTGGCGTTCAGAACGTTCTGCAGCGTTACAAGGAGCTGAAAGACATCATCGCGATCCTGGGTATGGACGAGCTGTCAGAAGACGACAAGCTGATCGTTTCCCGTGCGCGTAAGATCGAACGCTTCCTGTCTCAGCCGTTCCACGTAGCAGAAGTATTTACCGGTTCCCCTGGTAAGTACGTGTCTCTGAAGGAAACCATCGCCAGCTTCGAAGGTATCCTGAACGGTGACTACGACGACATGCCGGAGCAGGCCTTCTACATGTGCGGTGGTATCGAAGAGGCAATCGAGAAGGCTAAGGCAATGAAAGAGAAAGAAGGCAAGTAAACCTCCTTCTTCCCTTTCTGACCCAAGAGGCGTAAGAAATGGCTATGACCGTACATTGTGACGTCGTAAGTGCCGAGGAAAAAATTTACTCCGGTCTGGTGGAGATGCTGATCGCCACCGGTACCGAGGGTGAGCTTGGTATCCAGTTTGGCCATGCTCCGCTGCTGTCTGCGCTCAAGCCGGGTGCAGTGCGGATCATCAAGCAGGGTGGCACCGAGGAGATTCTGTACGTTTCAGGTGGCTACCTGGAAGTGCAGCCTAACCTGGTTACCCTGATGGCTGATTCTGCGGTTCGTGCAAAAGATGTAGACGAAGCCGCAGCACTGGAAGCCCAGAAGGAAGCCGAGAAGGCACTGGCGAATAAGACAGGCGAGTTTGAGTACTCCCGGGCCGCCGCCGAGCTGGCAGAAGCCGCCGCTCAGCTGCGTACCATCCAGAAACTGCGCAAGAACCTGCGTTAAGCAGGGTTGCGTCAGTGCCCGGACTGGCCTGACAGTGAACCGCATCCTCAGGTGGAGGGCTCTGTGTTTCCTACCGGAAACAGAGGGGTTTCCGCCAGGACGCGGTTTTTTATTTTCTACCGGATAAAGAGTTTGGAGCTGTACGCCCCATGAACCCGCTACACGTTGTGATCCTGGCCGCCGGTCAGGGTTCAAGGATGAAATCCGCCCTGCCGAAGGTCTTGCACCCGGTAGCCGGCAAGCCCATGTTGCACCATGTGGTCGACACCGCAAAGCAACTGGGCGCGGAGAAAATTCACACAGTGATCGGCCATGGCGCGGACCAGGTACGGGCGTCGCTGCATGACGACTCGGTGAACTGGGTGCTCCAGACCGAACAACTGGGTACCGGCCATGCCGTGGCCCAGGCCCTGCCGGACCTGCCGGATAACGCCCGGGTACTGATACTCTATGGCGATGTTCCGCTGACCCGAAAAGATACCCTGGAATCCATGGTCAGTGACCTGGACGACCGCAACCTGGCCCTGCTGACCGTGGATATGGACAACCCCCACGGCTATGGCCGGATTGTCCGTAACGACCAGGGGCAGGTTCAGGCGATTGTAGAGCAGAAAGATGCCACCGCCGAGCAGCAGGATATCAACGAAGTAAACACCGGCATCCTGGCGGTATCGGCCAGCCACCTGAAAAGCTGGTTGCCGACGTTATCCAACAGTAATGCCCAGGGTGAATACTACCTGACCGACATCATTGCCATGGCTGTGGATAACGGCCTGTCGGTGACGGTTTCGCAGCCCCTGAACCCGTTTGAAGTGCAGGGTGTGAATAACCGCCTTCAGTTGGCCGAGCTGGAACGCTGGTACCAGCGCCAGCAGGCCGAGCGCCTGATGACCGAAGGTGCCACCCTGGCCGACCCGGCCCGCATTGATGTTCGCGGCGAGCTGACCATTGGTAACGACCTGTGGATTGACGTCAACGCCGTGTTCGAAGGCAAGGTAAGCCTCGGCAGCAACGTGGTGATCGGGCCTAACTGCGTGATCAAGGACGCGACCATTGCCGACGGTGCCGAGATCAAGGCCAACAGCGTCATCGAAGGTGCCGTGGTGGGTGCCAACGCCCAGATTGGCCCGTTTGCCCGCCTGCGCCCGGGCACCGAACTGGCTGCCAACACCAAGGTTGGCAACTTTGTGGAAACCAAGAAAGCCGTGGTGGGTGAGGGCAGCAAAATCAACCACCTGAGCTATGTGGGCGATGCCTCACTGGGCCGTAATGTGAATGTGGGTGCAGGCACCATCACCTGTAACTATGATGGCGTGAACAAGCACAAGACGGTGTTGGGCGATGGCGTGTTTGTGGGTTCCAACACCTCGCTGGTGGCCCCGGTGTCTGTTGCGGACCAGGCGACCATCGGTGCCGGTTCCACCATCACCCGGGACATCAGTGAAGGCGAGCTGGCCGTGGCCCGCGGCAAGCAGCGAAACATCTCCGGCTGGGAACGGCCGAAAAAAGCGTAAAGACCGATTAACGAACAGGTGACAACAGCATGTGTGGGATTGTAGGAGCGGTATCTGAACGGGACGTCCAGGGTATTTTGCTGGAGGGCCTGCGCCGCCTTGAATACCGGGGTTACGACTCCGCCGGTATGGCCGTAATCAGCAGCGCCGACCAGTTACAGCGGGCCCGGGAAGTGGGCAAGGTAGCTGCCCTGGCAGACGCTATCGCCGCGAACCCGGTTGCCGGCCACGTGGGCATTGCCCACACCCGCTGGGCGACCCATGGCGAGCCGTCCAAGCTCAACGCCCATCCCCACATGTCTGGTGACCGCCTGGCCATCGTTCATAACGGCATCATCGAAAACTACCAGGAACTGCGGGACGAACTGAAAGCCGAGGGCTTCGAGTTCACGTCCCAGACCGACACCGAGGTAGTGGCGCACCTGATCGCTAAAAACTACCGGGCCGGTGGCGGCCTTTACCAGGCTGTTAAAACCGCTCTGGATCGCCTGCGCGGTGCCTATGCCCTGGCTGTTGTCCACGCTGATGAGCCGGATCACATGGTAGTCTGCCGTCAGGGCAGCCCGCTGGTAATTGGTGTGGGAATCGGTGAAAACTTCATCGCTTCCGATCAGCTGGCCCTGCTGCCGGTGACCGACCGTTTCATGTTCCTGGAAGAAGGCGATATTGCCGACATCCGCAAAGGCAGCATCGAGATCCATGATCGCGAAGGCATGGCCGTAGAGCGCGCCATTACCCGTTTCGAGCACGGTGCCGATTCCGCCGACAAGGGCGAATACCGCCACTACATGCTCAAGGAAATCTACGAGCAGCCGAAAGTGATCAAGGCCACTATGGAAGGCCGGATTACCGACACCCGGGTACTGGAGCAGGCTCTGGGTACCGACGCTGCCAACCTGCTGGAAAACGTGCGCCATGTGCAGATCATCGCCTGTGGTACTTCCTACCACGCCGGCATGGTGGCCCGTTACTGGATTGAAGACCTGGCCGGCATCCCTTGCTCCGTGGAAGTCGCGTCCGAGTTCCGCTACCGCAAGCACGTGATCCAGCCGGATACCCTGTTCCTGTGCATCTCCCAGTCCGGCGAAACCGCGGATACCCTGGCCGCACTTCGCCAGGCCAAGAAAGCCGGTTTCCGGGCGGCCCTGGCCATCTGCAACGTACCGGGCAGCTCCCTGGTGCGGGAATCCGACCTGGTGATCATGACCCAGGCCGGCCCCGAGATTGGCGTAGCCTCTACCAAGGCGTTCACCACCCAGCTTACCGCACTGCTGATCTTCACCCTGGCCCTGGCCCGTCACAACGGCCTGAGCGAAGAGAAGGAAGCGGAGATCGTGGGAGCTATCCACCAGCTGCCGAAGCAGGTCAGCGATGTGCTGGCACTGGATGCAGACATCGAAGAAATGTCCAAGGCCTTTATGGACAAGCACCACAGCCTGTTCCTGGGCCGTGGCTCCCAGTTCCCGGTGGCCATGGAAGGGGCGCTCAAGCTTAAAGAGATCTCCTACATCCATGCCGAAGCCTATCCGGCCGGTGAGCTCAAACATGGTCCGCTGGCGCTGGTCGACAGCGAGATGCCGGTGGTCACCGTGGCGCCGAACAACGACTTGCTTGAGAAACTGAAATCGAACCTCGAAGAAGTCCGGGCCCGTGGCGGAGAGCTGTTTGTATTTGCCGACAGGGATGCCGATGTGAAGCCTGAAGAGGGGCTGCATGTGATGCAGATTCCGTCTGTGCACGAGATCACGGCGCCCATTGTCTACACCGTGCCTTTGCAGCTGCTGTCGTACCACGTTGCAGTACTTAAGGGCACTGATGTGGACCAGCCCCGAAACCTGGCCAAGAGTGTGACGGTGGAATAAACGGCGAGATTCAGGCTGGCCGCCTGTGGTGTGATAATAGAGTTGGTAACTATGGTAATAAAGTTGGTAACTTCCGCCTTCGTCGTAAATCCGAAATCATTAAGTCACGAGGTTTATCCATAACTTAACCGATTACCGCTATACCTTGATTCATTCGGTGAGCGTAATTTTCCGCCTGAAAGTTACCAACTTTATTTTCTATTCCGGTTTTCTCAGTGCGGAAAGATGCGGGCCGGAGTCCCATTTTGTTACCAACTTTATTACGATCCCACACCGCCGTCCGCGGTAAACCGGGGCCAGCCTGATTTTCCGGAAACATGATCCAGAGCAAGTCTTTCCGGGCGATGTAGGTCCAAGTACGGAGACCCGGGCGGCCCCACAGGGGTACCCTATACACAAATATCAAGGCAGGTAATGGTTGCCTGTTGCATACTTTTTTAGCCGCCAATTCAAGAAGAACTGATGCAATGCCCGACACTCTCGTTTCCGGATTTACCCGCAATTTCCTGGGCAAGGCGCCCAACTGGTACAAGCAGGTTATTCTGCTGTTTCTGATTGCCAACCCGATTGTGATGTTTGTGTTCGGGCCGGTGACGGCAGGCTGGCTGCTGATTGCCGAGTTCATCTTTACCCTGGCCATGGCCTTGAAGTGTTACCCATTATTGCCAGGCGGCTTACTGGCGGTGGAGGCCTTACTGATTGGGCTAACCAACGCCGACGCCGTGTACCACGAGGTGCTGATCAACTTCCCGGTTATCCTGCTGTTGATGTTCATGGTGGCAGGCATCTATTTCATGAAAGAGCTGCTGCTGGTGACCTTCACCCAGATCCTGGTGGGGGTACGCTCCAAGTCTGCGCTCTCGCTGCTGTTCTGTGGTGCCGCAGCCGTGTTGTCAGCGTTTCTGGATGCCCTTACGGTAACCGCGGTCATCATCAGTGTGGCGGTGGGTTTTTACTCGGTGTATCACAAGGTGGCGTCTGGTAAGGGCTATCAGCAGAAAGACCACAATGCCAACAGCGATGCCGAAGTGGTGGAACTGCACCGGGAAGACCTGGAAAACTTCCGGGCGTTCTTGCGCAGCCTGTTGATGCACGGTGCCATTGGTACCGCCCTGGGTGGTGTGGCCACCATGGTTGGCGAACCCCAGAACCTGCTGATCGCCAAGGTGGTTGGCTGGGATTTCGTGGGCTTCTTCCTGCACATGGCACCGGTGAGTATTCCGGTACTGATTGCCGGCCTGTTTACCTGCTGGGCGCTGGAGAAGCTGCGCTGGTTCGGCTACGGCGGTCGCCTGCCCAAGCCGGTACGCCAGGTGTTGCAGGAATACGCCGATAACGAAAGAGCCAGCCGCACCAAGTCCGACAAGGCTGCCCTGTGGGTGCAAGCTGTTGCTGCCGTGATCCTGGTGCTGGGCCTGGCGTTCCACGTAGCGGAAGTGGGGCTGATCGGCCTGCTGGTGATCATCCTGGTTACTTCCTTCACCGGTGTGATCGACGAGCACCAGATTGGCAAAGCCTTCCAGGAATCCCTGCCGTTCACCTCACTGCTGGTGGTGTTCTTTGCCATCGTGGCGGTGATCCACGAGCAGCACCTGTTCAAGCCTATCATCGAATACGTACTGAGCCTGCCGGAAGGCCAGCAACCGGGCATGTTCTTCATTGCCAATGGCCTGCTGTCCATGATCAGCGACAACGTGTTCGTGGCCACCGTATACATCAGCGAAGTAAAACAGGCCCTGGATGCCGGCGCCATCAGCTTTGACCATTTCCAGACCCTGGCCGTGGCCATCAACACCGGCACCAACCTGCCCAGCGTGGCCACCCCCAACGGCCAGGCCGCGTTCCTGTTCCTGCTCACCTCCGCCATCGCCCCGCTGGTACGGTTGTCCTACGGCAAGATGGTGATTATGGCCCTGCCGTACACCGTGGTGATGGGTGGCGTTGGCCTGTACATGGTGACCCACGCGTTCTGATCAAGGTTTTGTAAATTTAACTAACCGCGCAGTTTTTATGTGGCGGTTAGCCTTCATGGGAACCCCAAACAATACCGTTAGTAGAGCGTTGCCAGCACCCGAATGGCATTGGCCGCTGCCGCCGTCCGGTTTTCCACATTCATCTTCCGGAACACCTGCTCCAGGTGTTTGTTCACGGTGCGGGGGCTCATCTCCAGAATCTGTCCGATTTCCCGGTTGGTCTTGCCATTGGCGATCCACAGCAGGACATCCGACTCCCGCAGGGTAAGATCAAAACGTTCCCGCAGCGCCGCTGAGGCGCTGTTCTGGTTCTGGGGTGTTTTCAGACGCAACAGGTATTCCTGGCCATCCACCAGAGCCAGATATTCGATGGAGCGGGGCGTGTCCAGCAACCGGATGGGCAGACTGTGGCCGGGATCCGGTCGGTGGCCCAGCCAGTCCTCAAGTTGTTGCCGTACTCCCTGAAAATCCTCGTGATCCGGCGGCGGCAGGCAACGGCATACTTGCGGGGTACCCCACAGCAGGTTGCCCTCGCGGTCGACCGCAAACAGGTTCTGACCGGCGGTATCGAGCGCGCAACGGGCGCTGCGGGTCATTCTGGCGTTGGCCAGGTGCACCGCCATGCGGGCCAGTAACTCGGTGGTGTCGATGGGCTTGGTAACATAGTCCACGCCGCCGGCATTCAGGCCCATAACCACGTGTTCGGTATCGCTCAGGCCGGTCATGAAAATGATCGGAATGTCCGCGAAGGCGGGGTTTTCCTTGAGTCGCCGACACGTCTCGAAGCCATCCATATTCGGCATCAGCGCATCCATCAGCACCACATCGGGGGTGATGTTCTGGCTGATGGTCAGGGCCTGATTACCTTCCAGCGCCACCAGCACGGTCATGCCTGCTTCTTCCAGTGCATCATTGATCATGCGGATGGAATCGATGGCGTCGTCGACGACCAGTACCACGGTTTTGCGGTCATCAGGATGCTTCATGTTCGGTTACCTCAAGAAGTTCGAGAATCTTCTCGAACTGGAAATCGTTGGTGAATTTGGTGATCTCCTGAACGAAGGCGTCACTGGCGTCTCCGGCATACTGCAAGCTGTGCAGTGCCTCCAGCAGGCCCTTGCGATGGCCGATTCTGGCCAGGTCTGCCAGCGCCTCGCAGTGCTCCCGGGCGGGCAGTTCAAGCGCGCCGCTGGCTGGCAGCGGTAGCGCGGCCAGGGGCTCCGGGCTTTTCTCGAAGCGCCAGTCCAGGCCCATGACCCGGCCAATGGTGTCCAGCAGCAGGTTCAGTCGCACCGGTTTGATGATGTAACCGTCGTGCAGGCGCGGTGCCTCGGCGCTATGGTGGCCCTCGTTGGCGTCGGCAGAGACCATCACCACGGGCAGGTTGTATTTCATTTCCCTGAGCTCGGCCAGCACCTCCCAGCCGCTTTTCCCGGGCATCGACACATCAAGCAGAATCAGGTTGGGGCGCTCCTGTTCCACCCGTTCCGGAACGGTCATGGCATTGCCGGTGTCGCTGATTTCAAAGCCAAGGGGCGACAGCATGGCCCGGATTACCTGACGATGGGAGTCGTCGTCATCCACCAGCAGGATTTTCCGGCGGGCGCCATGGTAGCCGTAGATCCTGCGGGCCGGCGTCGAGATCGAGCGTGGGCTGGCGGAATGCAGGCTCGACAGCATCAGGCTGACCTTGAACACGCTGCCCTCGCCAGGTTCGCTCTCCACCGAGATGTCGCCGCCCATGATTTCCGTCAGCAGTCGGGTGATGGTCAGGCCCAGGCCGGTTCCGGTGCGGCTCTGACCGGGATTGCGGATACGCTCAAACGGCCGGAAGATGCGTTCGATGTTTTCTGCGGCAATGCCCTCGCCGGTATCATGCACGGTGAATTCCGCCACCTGGCTGCGGTAGCGGAGGGTCAGGGACACGCTGCCCTGGTCGGTGTATTTGATGGCGTTCGACAACAGATTGATCAGTATCTGGCGCAGGCGTTTTTCATCGGTGGTCACCAGTTCTGGCAGAGGGTGAGGGCAGTGGTAGTCAAACGCCAGGCCCTTTTCTTCGGCCTGAAGCCGGAACATGGTGACCAACTGCTCCATCAGCAACCCGATGCGCACCTGGTCACGGTGCAGATCCAGCCGGCCCGCCTCAATTTTTGAGATATCCAGCAACCCTTCAATCAGATCCGCCAGGTATTCGCCGCTGCGGCGAATGACCCCCAGGGCTTCCTTGCGATGAGGCGGTACCGAGTCGTCGTTCTCCATGAGCTGGGCGTAACCGAGGATGGCGTTCAGTGGCGAGCGTAACTCGTGGCTGATTCCAGTCAGATACCGGCTTTTGGCGCCGTTGGCGGCCTCGGCCTGCTCTTTGGCCTGCTGCAGGGCCTGGTCGGTGCGTTCGTGGGCGACAATTTCCTCGGTCAACAGGCGGGTCTGGCGCCGGGATTCCTCCTCCGCCACTACCCGGCTTTCATGGGCCAGTACAAACAGCCAGCAGATCACTCCGGTGACAATCACCAGAATGAAGAACACTTTCCACAGGGTGACAGACAGCAGCGTAGCCTCGGCAAGCGAAGCCACCGGGGTTTTGAAATAGATCAGCGACAGCAGCAGGGCGGAAAACCCGTTGATGACCACCAGCAGCGACAGGAAATGCCCGAGCCGGGAGCGCAGTGCCGACAGCAGTGGCGCCGGAAGAAACCGCCCGAGAAACTGCTGCATCTGCTCCTGGTAGCCGGCGCCCGGTTTGCAGGCGTCCTCACAGCGGGCATCCAGCGAACAGCACAGAGAACAGATAGCGCCATCGTAGGCGGGGCAGTGGGTGACATCTTCCGGCTCAAAGTGATGTTCGCAGATGCTGCACTTCACCAGCTGATGGTCGGTGGCCAGGGGAACAAACGGACGGGCAGTGTAGAAACGCCCGCCGGTCTTCCAGGCAATCAGGGGCGCGGTGACCAGTGCCACCGCCAGGGCGATGAAATGGGACAGGGCCTGGGCATAGTCACCCAGTACCCCGGTGTGGCAAGTGATTCCCACCACCGAGGCGGTGATCATGGCGCCTACGCCCACCGGATTGATGTCGTACAGGTGCGCCCGTTTGAATTCGATATGGGCCGGGCTCAGGCCCAGGGGTTTGTTGATCACCAGGTCTGCCACCAGGGCACCCACCCAGGCAATGGCGACAATGCCGTAGAACCCCAGAGTTTCTTCCAGCGCCCGATACACCCCGAGCTCCATCACCAACAGGGCAATGGCCACATTGAATACCAGCCACACCACCCGGCCAGGATGGCTGTGGGTCAAGCGGGAGAAAAAGTTAGACCAGGCAATGGAACCGGCGTAGGCGTTGGTTACGTTGATCTTGAGCTGACACAGGATCACGAAGATGCCGGCCATCGCCATCGAGATTTCGGGTGAGTGGGTGATGTAATTGAAAGCCACCAGATACATCTGGGTTGGATCGGCCGCCTCCATGGCAGAAATGCCCTGATTTAGTGCAAGCACGGCCAGAAAAGAGCCGGCCAAGATTTTCACCATACCGATGACAATCCAGCCGGGGCCGCCAGCCATCACCGCCACCCACCAGCGGCGCCGCTCCGGGGCGTTAGTGGGCTCGGGAATGAAGCGCAGAAAATCCACTTGCTCGCCAATCTGTGCAATTAGGGCAAACACCATCGCTGCAGCGGCCCCGAATAGCAACAGATCAAACCCGTTGCCCTCTGGCAGGCCGACGCCCTGGAACTGCGTCCAGTCGGTGATGGAGGAGGCATCTGCGTAGATGATGAAAACGAAAGGCGCCAGCTGCAGCAGGATAAACAGGGGCTGGGTCCACACCTGAAAGCGGCTGATGGTGGTGATGCCGTGGGTGACCAGAGGAATGATCACCACGGCGCAGATCAGGTAACCCAGTACCAGGGGAATGGCAAACAGCATTTCCAGCGCCATCGCCATGATGGCCGCCTCAATGGCGAAGAAGATAAAGGTAAAGGAGGCATAGATCAGCGAGGTGATGGTCGAGCCAATGTAGCCGAAGCCCGCGCCCCGGGTCAGTAGGTCGATATCCACCCCGTAACGGGCGGCGTAGTAACTGATGGGGATGGCGGTGAGGAAGATCACCAGGCTGACGACCAGAATCGCCGCAACGGCGTTGTCAAACCCGTAGTGCAGGGTAATGGAGCCGCCGATGGCCTCCATGGCCAGGAAGGAGATGGCTCCCAGAGCGGTATGGCTGACCCGGGCTGCCGACCACCGGCGTGCACTCTTGGCGGTAAAGCGCAGGGCATAGTCTTCCAGGGTCTGGTTGGCCACCCACTGGTTATAGCTGCGCCGAACCCGAAAAATGTTCTGTTTTGTCGCCATCTCAATCTCACTCCTACCTCACCGGTCCGCACTACTTTGGTGCGCTTTGGTGGCCCCTACGCAGTAAATCAGATAGCTGGAACAAAAAACGTGCCATAACCCGATGCGATGGGGCGCGGAGTGGATATATCTGCGGTTCTAGCGTGTCTGATGGATTATCGGTATGCGTCAAATGACGTACTGCGCTGGGGCGAATACCGAATGGGCTCCGGTGACAAGCCTGAGCAGAATGATTGTCGTGGGCGCTGTGCTTCCTGATTGGGGTGCGGCACCGGCTTTCAAACACTGCGAGGAATGACCATGGGAACCACAAGCATTGCCGCCGGACGGCGGAGTACCAAGAGCAAAGGGCTGCGAAAGAGCCTAGCCACCCTGGCCGCATCCATCATGCTGGCCACCTCGGCCCAGGCCGCTACGCCGCCAACCGAAGAGGTAAACACCACCGGGCTGGCGGTGACAGATGACGCCGTCAAGGTCGGTATCCTTCACTCCATTACCGGCACCATGGCGATCAGTGAGATTGGTTCGGTGCAGGCTGAGAAGCTGGCAATCAAGCAAATCAACGAGTCTGGTGGCGTGCTGGGCCGGCAAATTGAGTTCGTGCAGGAAGACGGAGCCAGTGACTGGCCGACGTTTGCGGAGAAATCCCGCAAGCTGCTGCGCCAGGACAATGTGGCCGCCATCTTCGGTGCCTGGACCTCTGCGTCCCGCAAGGCGATACTCCCGGTCATCGAACAGTACAACGGTATGCTCTATTACCCGACCTTCTACGAAGGCCTGGAGCAGTCACCGAACGTGGTTTACACCGGTCAGGAAGCAACCCAGCAGGTTTTGGCGGGTATTGACTGGGCGGTCGAGGAAATGGGGGCGGAAACCTTCTACCTGCTTGGTTCAGACTACATCTGGCCGCGAACCTCCAACAAGATTGCCCGTAAGCACATCGACAAGCTGGGCCTGAAAGTCGTGGGCGAAGAGTATTACCCGCTTGGCCATACCCAGTTCAATTCCGTGATCAACAAAATCAAGCTCCGAAAGCCGGATGTGATCTTCGCCTCCGTGGTGGGCGGTTCCAACGTGGCCTTCTACAAGCAGATGAAAGCGGCGGGTGTCGATTTCACCGAAGAAGATCCCATGTTGCTGACGATCTCCGTGACCGAGGATGAAATCCGCGGCGTCGGTGGCGAGAACGTAGAGGGCATCTACGCCTCCATGAAGTACTTCCAGAGCCTGGATAACCCGAACAACAAGGAATTTGTTGCCGCCTTCAAGGATGCCTACGGCGATGAAATGGTCATTGGTGACGTGACCCAGGCTGCCTATCTTGGCCCCTGGCTGTGGAAGGCCGCGGTGGAAAAAGCCGGGTCATTCGACATCGACAAGATCCGTGAAGAGTTTGCGGGCATCGAGTTCAATAAGGCCCCTGAAGGTTACGTTCGAATCCACGAAAACCATCACCTGTGGTCCAAGACCCGTATTGGCCAGGCTCAGGCTGACGGCCAGTACAAGGTTGTCTACGAGACCGAAGAGCTGATGGAACCGGATCCATTCCCAGAAGGTTACCAGTAAGGCTGAATCGGCCGGCACCGGGTGTGCCGGCCGCTATTACCTCCGCATTGCAGAGTGTTTGGGTTTCAAGGGGAGTAAGGGTCATGTTCGATGGCTACACCAGCAGTGAATTAATGTCGATATTTGCCATGCAGGGGTTTGCCGGGCTGTCCCTGTTCTCAGTGTTCGTACTGATGGCTCTGGGCCTGGCCATCATCTTCGGTCAAATGGGGGTGATCAACATGGCCCACGGGGAATTCATGATCCTCGGCGCCTACACCACCTACCTGACCTCGGGATTTTTCCAGTCATATCTACCCGGACTCTTCGGCGGTTACTTTTTCATCGCGATGATTCTGGCCTTTATTGTCTGTGCCGCGTTAGGGGCGCTCGTGGAGTGGCTCATGATACGGCACCTTTACCACCGACCTCTGGATACGCTCCTGGCCACTTGGGGCCTGAGCCTGATCATGCAGCAGGCTTACCGCTCGATCTTCGGCGCCCGGGAAGTGGGTGTGGAGCTGCCGCAATGGATGATGGGCGCCTTCAACGTCACCGATCTGGTGCAGCTACCGATTAACGGCCTGTTCGTCATGATCATTGCGTTGTCCATCGCCGTGGGTGTTTACCTGCTGATGTACCGCTCCGGCTACGGCAAGAAAGTCCGCGCTGTGGTCCAGAACCGCCCCATGGCGGAAGCCGTGGGCATTAACAGCGCCGGGGTTGACCGCATGACCTTCGCCCTGGGCTGTGGCATTGCTGGTATTGCCGGTGCAGCCTTCACCATGATTGGCTCCACCGGCCCATCCTCCGGCCAGGCCTACATTGTCGATACCTTCCTGGTGGTGGTGTTCGGCGGTGCCCAGAGTCTGATTGGCACCATTGTCTCTGCCTTCGGTATTTCCCAGGCCCAGTCCACGATGGAGTTCTTTCTCAGTGGTTCCATGGCCAAAGTCCTCACCCTGCTGGTGGTCGTCGGCATCCTGATGCTGCGTCCGGAAGGCCTGATGGCACTCAAGGTCCGTCGCTAGGAGACTGTCATGAAAAACACATCCCCGTTGAAATGGTTTGCCTCCCGAGAGGGACTCTACTACCTGGCACTGGCGCTGCTGCTGGTTGTCATTCTGCCGCTGGCGCTGGACCCGTTCCGCCTGAATATGGTGGGTAAATACCTGACCTACGCCTTCGTGGCCATCGGTCTGGTGATGTGCTGGGGTAAAGCCGGAATCCTTAGCCTGGGCCAGGGCGTGTTCTTCGGCCTGGGCGGCTACTGCATGGCCATGTTCCTGAAGCTGGAAGCTTCCACGCCGGAGGCAACCGCTATCCAGTCTACCCCGGGTATTCCGGACTTCATGGACTGGAACCAGCTGACCGAACTGCCGTGGTTCTGGCAACCGTTCCACAGCTTCTCGTTCACCCTGATTGCCATCATCGGTGTGCCGGTACTGTTGGCGCTTATCATCGGTTTTGCCATGTTCACCCGTCGGGTGGGGGGCGTCTACTTCGCCATCATCACCCAGGCAATCGCTGCCATCCTGACCATTCTGATCATTGGTCAGCAAGGCTACACCGGGGGTGTGAACGGCATTACCGACCTGCAGACCCTGATGGGCTGGGACATCCGCACCGATGAGGCGAAAACCATCCTGTACTTCGTGTGCGTCGGCCTGCTGTTCGTGTGCCTGTTCGTGGCCCGGTTTGTCCAGAACCGCAAGCTCGGTCGCATCCTGGTGGCCATGAACGCCCAGGAAAACCGGGTGCGTTTCTCTGGCTATAACGTGGCCGCGTTCAAGATCTTCGTGTTCTGCCTGGCCGCCGCCTTTGCGGGCATTGGCGGCGCGCTGTTCACCCTGATTGTCGGTTTCATGTCTCCGTCGTTCATCGGCATCGTGGCCTCCATCGAGATGGTGATCTTCTGTGCCCTTGGCGGTCGTCTCTCTATCCTGGGCGCGGTCTATGGAGCCCTGCTGGTCAATGCCGCGAAGAGTGGCTTTTCCGAATCCTTCCCGGAACTCTGGCCCTTCGCCATGGGTGCCCTGTTCATAGGCGTGGTACTGGCCTTCCCCAATGGCCTGGCCGGTCTGTACCAGACCTACGTCACGCCACTGGAAGACCGTCTGCTCCGTCGCAAAAAGCCGGAAGCGCCGGCGGCCCCGGAGAGCAAGGCCCAGGATGCTGAAGACCGCGAACCGATGCTTGATAACTACAGCCCGGAGAAATCCTGATGAGCGCAGCCAAAACCCAATCCAAGGACTTCCTGCTGGCGGTCGAGGGACTGACTGTCTCTTTCGATGGCTTCAAAGCCGTGGATGACCTCTCTTTCTACCTCGATCCCAAAGAGATCCGGGTGATTATCGGCCCCAACGGCGCCGGCAAGACCACCGTGCTTGACCTGATCTGCGGCAAGACCCGGGCAACCTCGGGGTCCATCAAATTCGATGGCAAGGAGCTGACCAAGCTCAAAGAGCACCAGATCGTGCATTCTGGCGTCGGTCGTAAGTTCCAGACACCGTCGGTGTTTGAGGATCTGTCCGTGTTCGAAAATCTCGAGGTGTCCTATCCCAGGGGCCACAGCGTGATGGGAGCCCTGGCATTCAAGCGCGATCCTGCGGTGATTGAAGCGGTGGAGGCGGTGGCTGAAACCATCTTCCTGAAAGACGAGCTGGATCGCCCCGCCGCGTTGCTCAGCCATGGTCAGAAACAGTGGCTGGAGATCGGCATGTTGCTGATTCAGAAACCGGACCTGCTGATGCTGGATGAGCCGGTGGCGGGCATGTCGGTGACAGAGCGCCAGAAAACGGCGGAACTGCTGCGGCGCATCACCAAGGACCACACGGTGTTGGTGATCGAGCATGACATGCAGTTTGTCGGTGATATCGCCGACCGGGTCACGGTGATGCACCAGGGCAAGGTTCTCTCGGAAGGGTCCATCGAACACGTGAAATCGGATCCGAAAGTCATCGAAGTCTATCTGGGGCACTGATCATGCTGAACGTAAAACATCATTCGGTGGCCTATGGCCAAAGCACCATCATTGACGACCTGAACCTCGAGGTGGGCGAAAAAGAGATTGTCGCGGTCGTCGGCCGCAACGGCATGGGCAAGACCACGCTGATGAAATCTCTGGTGGGCATGACGCCCACAAAAGGCGGTGAAGTCACGCTGGACGGCAGTGACCTATCGAGCCTCAAGAGTTTTCAGCGGGTAAAGGCCGGCATCGGATTTGTGCCGCAGGGGCGCATGATCTTTCCGACCCTCACCGTCAGGGAAAACATCGAGACGGGCCTGGCCGCCGTGGGCGAGAAGAAAGTCCCGGAGGACCTGTACGAACTCTTCCCGGTACTCAAGGAAATGCAGAACCGCCGTGGTGGCAACCTGTCGGGCGGGCAGCAGCAACAGCTGGCCATTGCCCGGGCTCTGGCCACCCGTCCCAAAGTGCTGCTGCTCGATGAGCCTACCGAGGGCATCCAGCCCAACATCATCAAGGACATTGCCAAGACACTGCGGCGCATTCGCGATGAGCGCGGTTTGTCGATTGTGGTGTCCGAGCAGGTGCTGAGTTTCGTGATGGATGCGGCCGACCGGATTCTGGTGATCGAGAAGGGCGCGATCGTGCATGAGGAAAGCCGGGAAGAGGCGGATCAGGAAAAGATTGCCAGTTATCTGGCTGTTTGATTTGACGTGAGGAGTAACGAGTATGAGACACGGTGATATTTCCAGCAGTAACGATACCGTTGGCGTGGCGGTGGTGAACTACAAGATGCCCCGTCTGCACACCAAGGCCGAGGTACTGGACAACGCCCGCAAGATTGCCGACATGATCAAGGGCATGAAGGTCGGCCTGCCGGGCATGGATCTGGTGGTGTTCCCGGAATACAGCACCATGGGGATCATGTACGACAATGACGAAATGATGGCAACCGCCGCCACCATTCCCGGCGATGAAACCGAAATTTTCGCCGCCGCCTGCCGTGAGGCGGATACCTGGGGCGTGTTCTCCCTGACCGGTGAGCGCCACGAGGATCACCCCAACAAGGCGCCCTATAACACCCTGGTGCTGATCAACAACGAAGGCAAGATCGTCCAGAAGTACCGCAAGTGCATTCCCTGGTGTCCGGTGGAAGGCTGGTACCCCGGTGATAGTACCTATGTAACTGAAGGCCCCAAGGGCATGAAGATCAGCCTGATCATCTGTGACGACGGCAACTACCCGGAAATCTGGCGCGACTGTGCCATGAAAGGCGCCGAGTTGATTGTTCGCTGCCAGGGCTACATGTACCCGGCCAAAGAACAGCAGATCATGATGGCCAAGAGCATGGCCTGGGCCAACAACTGCTACGTGGCCGTGGCCAACGCCAGTGGTTTCGATGGCGTGTATTCCTACTTCGGTCACTCCGCCATCGTTGGCTTTGATGGCCGCACCCTGGGCGAATGCGGTGAAGAAGACATGGGGGTTCAGTACGCCCAGCTGTCGGTGAGCCAGATTCGCGACGCCCGCGCCAACGACCAGTCCCAGAACCACCTGTTCAAGCTCCTTCACCGCGGTTACACCGGCGTGCATGCCTCGGGTGACGGCGACAAGGGCGTGGCGGACTGCCCGTTCGAGTTCTACCGAACCTGGGTGATGGACGCCCAGAAGGCGCAGGAAGATGTGGAGGCCATGACCCGCAAGACCGTGGGCACGGCGGAGTGCCCGGTGGGCGAGTTGCCGTACGACGGCAAGGAAAAGTCCGCAGGCGCCTGACCCGGGGAGGTTCGTATGCCGTTTATCAATGAACGGCTGGAAGCCAACCGGGAAAGCATCGCAAAGAACCGGGCCGATTCAGGCCCGGTTCGTGTTTCCCGGTTCCGCTTTGAGCCGGAGGCCGTCATGGCCCGTCTGAATGACAACATTGTGGGGCAGGACCAAGCCCTGGAGGCCATGGAATCCATGCTGATGCGGGTAAAAGCCGACATCGGCGAAGACAACCGGCCGCTGGCGGTGCATTTGTTCCTGGGCCCCACTGGCGTGGGCAAGACCGAAACCGTCCGCCTGATTGCCGAAGCCATTCACGGCAACCGCGATGGCCTGTGCCGCATCGACATGAACACCCTCGCCCAGGAACATTACGCCGCCGCCCTGACCGGCGCGCCCCCGGGGTATGTGGGCAGCAAGGAAGGCCACAGCCTGTTTGATCTGGAAAAAGTGCAGGGCACCTTCAGTAAACCAGGCATTGTGCTGTTTGACGAGATCGAGAAAGCCAGCAAAGAGGTGATCCGCACCCTGCTCAATGTGCTGGATACCGGGCGGCTAGTGTTTCCCTCCGGCAACCACGAGATCGACTTCCGCAACACCCTGATTTTCATGACCAGTAACGCCGGCGCGCTGGACGCCGAGGCGCATCATCACCGGTACCAGAACGGTTGGCGACGATGGTTGGGGCTCTCACCCAAAGGCCACGACGCCATCCGTGACACCGCGCTGCGCCGCCATTTCGACCCCGAATTCCTCAACCGGATCGACCAGATCCTCACCTTCAACAACCTCACCGATAACTGGCTCGACGCCCTGCTGGACATTGAGCTGGCCGCCCTGAACAAGCGCCTGGCCCGAAAACACGCGCAACTGGAACTGGCGCCGGCCCTGCGTTCGGAGTTGTGCCGGGGCTACGACAGCCGGTACGGCGCCCGGGAAATGCTGCGGGCCTTCCGGCAGCGGCTGGAGCCGGCGGTTGCCAGGGCGTTATTGGCGCATCCGGAAAGCGAGCAATTTATCGCTGACTGGGAGAGCCAAGCCGTCATCGTTCGCCAATACGTCAAATGACGCAGTTGCCGGGGGCATTTCGCGAATACCGCCCCCCGACCGGATCGACGATAGTGAATACCGTCAGCGCAGGAGCCTGGGGCTCCGCGTTTCATTGCTTTGAATCCGAAGCCGAGAACCAAGGAGCAACCGCTATGGCTGAAACATTAATCAAGGTGGATCTCACCAAATCCGCGTACGAAAACGAAAACATCCACAACCGATGGCACCCGGATATCCCCATGGCGGTCACGGTCAAGCCCGGCGATGATTTCGTGCTTGAGTGCTACGATTGGACCGGTGGCCAGATTGAAAACAACGACAGCGCGGACGATGTGCGCGACGTGGACCTCACCCAGGTGCATTTCCTGTCCGGGCCGGTAGGCGTTGAGGGCGCGGAGCCGGGCGATCTGCTCGAAGTGGACATTATGGACATCGGCGCTTTCCAGGATCAGCAATGGGGCTTTAACGGTTTCTTCGCCAAGAAGAACGGTGGCGGCTTTTTGACCGACCATTTCCCGGAAGCCCAGAAATCCATCTGGGACTTCAACGGCATGTTCACCAAATCCCGCCATATTCCCAACGTGGAATTTGCCGGCATGATCCACCCGGGCCTGATCGGCTGCCTGCCGTCCCGGGAAATGCTGTCCGAGTGGAACAAGCGCGAGAAAGAACTCTACGACACCGAACCGGACCGTGTGCCTGGCCTGGCTAACCTGCCGTACGCGGATACCGCCCACTTGGGCAAACTCGCCGGCGACGCCGTCAAGGCAGCAGCTGGTGAAGCCGCCCGTACCGTACCGCCGCGCGAACATGGCGGTAACTGCGACATCAAGGATTTGTCCCGCGGCTCCAAGGTTTACTTTCCGGTTTACGTCAAAGGCGCCGGCCTGTCGGTGGGTGACCTTCACTTCAGCCAGGGCGACGGCGAAATCACCTTCTGCGGCGCCATCGAAATGGCCGGCTGGATTCACCTGCGGGTGAACCTGATCAAGGATGGCATGGCCAAATACGGCATCAAGAACCCGGTCTTCAAGCCCAGCACCATCAAGCCGCGCTACGAGGATTATGTGATCTTCGAAGGCATCTCTGTGGATGAAGATGGCCAGCAACACTACCTCGACGTACATGTAGCCTATCGCCAGGCCTGCCTCAACGCCATCGAATACCTCACCAAATTCGGCTACACGCCCGCCCAGGGTTACGCCTTGTTGGGTTGTGCGCCGGTGGAAGGCCACATCAGTGGCGTGGTGGACGTACCGAACGCCTGTGCAACCCTCTGGCTGCCAACCGAAATCTTTGACTTCGACATCAACCCGACGGCAGAAGGGCCAACCAAGAAGGTCACACCGGGTACCGACGTACCCCTGTCACCGGACAAGGAGTAAGCCATGCCACTGTATGACTACAAATGCCGGGAACACGGTCTGTTCCAGGAACTTGGCACCATGGCGGAGGCTGGAAAACCGGCCGAATGCCCCAGCTGCCAGGCGCTGTCGCCCCGGGTGATTGCACTGCCACCACAGGTGTTGGGCATGGACCCGGCCCGGCGCAAGGCCCAGGAGCGCAACGAAAAGGCACGGCATGAACCCATCATCTCCACAGCCGACCAGCGCGCCCGTGACGCCGAACACCGCAAGAGTTGCGGCTGCAAGAAAAAGTCGGACGGTAAACACATGCTGTTCTACACTGCTGACGGTAAGAAAATGTTCCCGTCCATGCGGCCCTGGATGATCAGCCACTGACCATTGCTTTCACGTGTTTGGCCCCCTTGAGGGGCCTTTTTTATGTGGACCTGTCGATCAGGTATTGTCTTGTTTGTAACACCCCTATATAGTGACCAAGTCCTTGGTTGACTACCATATATTGTGATCAAACTCTGATCATCTTGATCGCAGGGTAGTCGGGAATCCGGTGAGAATCCGGAACTGACGCGCAGCGGTATTGGGGAACAAGCGTGGCACAAAGACACTGGCAAGGAGCCCCTGGTTACCTCCTGAATCGCCTCTGCGTGCTCTGAAAGCTGCAGATGCAAGGCGCGGCTCGCCGCCAATGGCCTTAGCCCTTGGCAAGAGTCGCAACACAGCAGGTGCAGCTTTCAGAGCACGCCCTTCGGGGCTTTCAGAGCGCTTCACAATCGGCGTTGCAACTTTTTGAAAGGCCCCGGCCTTACTGCAAAGTTGCGCCTTGACTGTGAAGCGCTCTGAAAGCCAGAGGCGACTCAGGAGGTAACCAGGGGCTCCAACCGGGAAGTCGCCACGCAAGGCCGAACCACACGGTTCACGCCCCTGAGTCCGAAGACCTGCCAGGGATAGACACTGCACCTTCGCGTTTATCAAGGTGAGCAGGCGGGTTTTGGTTTTTTTGGCCACGGACCCTCACAGACCCTCACGGACAACGATAAAGAGCTTTTCGTCCGTGAGCGTCCGTGAGCGTCCGTGAGTGTCCGTGAGTGTCCGTGGCGAAGAGTTCTTCAGCCGTAGATTCCGTGGCAAAAACCTCCCCCTTCTCCCAAACGCAAAGGCTGCACCACCACGCGTACACAAGGAGAAGTTCCATGTCTGCCATCCTGTCCCCCGAGCCCCCGGCGGTTGCCGCTACAGAATCCCTTCAGGTCATCAAACGCAACGGCACCCTCGTTGGCTTTAACCCTTCCAAGATCACCGTCGCCGTTACCAAGGCCTTCCTTGCAGTAGAAGGCGACCAGGCTGCCGGTTCTGCCCGTATCAACGACGCCGTGCACCGGGTCACCGAACAAGTGGTGCAGGCCATCAGCCGGCGCCTGAAGGCCGGTGGCAAGGTGCATATTGAAGACATCCAGGACCAGGTAGAACTGGCCCTGATGCGAGCGGAAGAACAGAAAGTCGCCCGGGCCTACGTGCTGTACCGGGAAGAGCACGCCCGCAAGCGCGCCATTGAAGAACCCATGGAAGCGCACCCGCACCTGACCGTGAAAAAAGCCGACGGCAGCGTGGCGCCGCTGGATCTGGGTTTGATGAAACTGCAGGTAGAGCAGGCCGCGACCGGGCTGGACGGCATTGAGGGCGAATCCCTGGTGGAGGAAGCCCTGCGTAACCTGTACGACGGCATTGCCGAAACCGAAGTATTGTCTGCCCTGATCATGACTGCCCGGGGCCGCATAGAACGGGAGCCGGACTACAGCGCCGTGACTGCCCGCCTGTTGCTGGAACAGTTACGGCTGGAGGCGGCCGAGGAGCTGGATTTGCCCCGCAACCAACCCCTTGCAGAAAGTTATCCACAGGCCCTGAGCGCCTTTGTTCACGCCGGTATCCGCTATGAGCTGCTGGACGAGGCCCTGGCCGCGTTTGACCTGGAACGCCTCGGCGCAGCCCTGAAACCCGAGCGCGACCACCAGTTCGGATTCCTCGGCCTGCAAACCCTGTACGACCGTTACTTCCTGCACTGGAACGGCGCCCGCCTGGAACTGCCCCAGGTATTCTTCATGCGCGTGGCCATGGGCCTGGCCCTGCGGGAAGACGACCCCAACGCCCGCGCCATCGAGTTCTACAACCTGCTGTCCAGCTTCGATTACATGGCCAGCACGCCGACATTGTTCAACAGCGGCACCCGCCACTCCCAGTTGTCTTCCTGCTACCTGACCACCGTGCAGGACGACCTGGAAGGCATTTACGGCGCCATCAAAGACAACGCGTTGCTGTCCAAATGGGCCGGCGGCCTGGGCAACGACTGGACCCCGGTGCGGGCGCTCGGCTCCCACATCAAAGGCACCAACGGCCAGAGCCAGGGCGTGGTGCCGTTCCTGAAAGTCGTCAACGACACCGCCGTGGCGGTGAATCAGGGCGGTAAGCGCAAAGGCGCGGTCTGTGCCTACCTGGAAAGCTGGCACCTGGACATCGAAGAGTTCCTGGAACTGCGCAAGAACACCGGCGACGAACGCCGCCGCACCCACGACATGAACACCGCCAACTGGGTGCCGGATTTGCTGATCGAACGCATGCGTGAAGACCGGGACTGGACCCTGTTCTCCCCCAGCGATACGCCGGATCTGCACGACCTGTACGGCAATGCCTTCCGCGAACGCTACGAACACTACGAAGCGCTGGCGGAGCAGGGCGAGATCACCCTGTTCAAGAAAATTCCGGCCAAGCAGCTGTGGCGCAAAATGCTCACTGTGCTGTTCGAAACCGGCCACCCCTGGATCACCTTCAAAGACCCCTGCAACCTGCGCTCGCCGCAGCAGCATCAGGGCGTGGTGCACAGCTCCAACCTGTGTACCGAAATCACCCTGAACACCAGCGCCGACGAAATCGCCGTGTGCAACCTGGGCTCTGTAAACCTGGCGGCCCACATCAAGGACGGCGAGCTGGATGTACAACGCCTGGAACGCACCGTAAACACCGCCGTACGCATGCTCGACAACGTTATCGACATCAACTTCTACGCGGTGCCCCAGGCCAGGAATTCCAACCTCAAACACCGCCCGGTGGGCCTGGGCCTGATGGGTTTCCAGGATGCCCTGTACCAACTCGGCCTGCCTTACACCAGCCCGGAGGCGGTGGAGTTTGCCGACGTGGCCATGGAGCAGCTCAGCTACTTCGCCATTCGCGCCTCCGCCACCCTGGCCGGCGAACGCGGTGCCTACCCAACCTTTGAGGGTTCGCTGTGGGATCAGGGCATTCTGCCCATCGACTCCATCGCTCTTTTAAAAGAGGCGAGGAAAGACGGTGACCTGTCCCTGAACACCGACAGCCGCCTGGACTGGACCCCGATACGGGAGCTGATCGCCAAACACGGCATGCGCAACAGCAATGTCATGGCCATCGCGCCCACCGCCACCATTTCCAACATCGTGGGCGTGTCCCAGTCCATCGAACCGGCGTACCAGAACCTGTTTGTGAAATCGAACCTGTCCGGCGAGTTCACCGTGGTGAACCCCTCACTGGTGCGGGATCTCAAGGCCGAAGGCTTGTGGGACAACGTGATGGTGAACGACCTGAAATACTTCGACGGCAGCGTGCAGCAGATCGACCGCATACCCGCCGAACTCAAAGCCCGCTACGCCACCGCCTTCGAAATCGACGCCCGCTGGCTGGTAGAAGCCGCCGCCCGCCGCCAGAAATGGCTGGACCAGGCCCAGAGCCTGAACCTGTACATGGCCGAACCCAGCGGCAAAAAGCTCGATGCCCTGTACCAGCTGGCCTGGGAACGCGGCCTGAAAACCACCTACTACCTGCGCTCCCTGGGCGCCACCGGCGCCGAAAAAACCGCCCCGGTGTCTGCGCCACAGCCGCAGGTTTGTAGCATTGATAATCCTGACTGCGAGGCGTGTCAGTAACTGACTTTTTGGCCACGGACACTCACGGACGCTCACGGACGAAAAAACATCTTTGTCTTTGTCCGTGTGGGTCCGTGAGTGTCCGTGGCAAATCAATCTAAAAGGAGCGAACCATGCTGAACTGGGACGACGAATCAAAACCCGCACAGCAAGCCGCAAACCCCGAAGGCCCGGCGCCGGTGAACGTAGACGACAAACGCGTCATCAACGGCGAAACCGACATCAACCAGTTGGCACCCTTCAAGTATCCCTGGGCCTGGGAATACTTCATGAATGCCAACAAAAACCACTGGACCCCGCTGGACGTCAACATGGCCCAGGACGTTCACGACTACCACCACCGCTTGACCCCGGCAGAAAAGCACGTGTACGAAAACGTACTGGCCTACCTCACCACCTCCGACATCCTCGCCATGCGCAACATCGGCCTGGCGGTGATGGAGAAAATGAGCGCACCGGAACTGCAGATCTACCAGGCCCGCCAGGTATACGAAGAAGCCCTGCACACCTGGACCTACCAGCACTGCATCGAAACCCTCAACCTGGACCAGAGCGAGATCTACAACCGCTACCGCGTGGTGCCCCAGATCAACGGCAAAATCCAGCTGGCCAACCGCCGGCTGGACGCTGCCATGCGCTCCGACATGAACCTGCGCAACCCGGACGACCTGCAGGAATTCATCATGTCTTACCTGTTCTTCGCAGCGGTGTTTGAAGGCTGCTGGTTCTATAACGGCTTCAGCCCCATCTTCGCCCTTCAGCGCCGGGGCCTGATGCGCGGTACCGGTGAACAGCTGCAGTACATCCTGCGGGACGAAGCCATGCACTTCTCCTTCGGCCTGAAAGTGGTGAACCAGATCCTGGAGGAGGAAAACATCAGTTTCGACCCCAAAGCCGTGCGCGATATGTGGGACGAATCCGAAGCGGCTGAGATGGCTTACGCCAACTACATTCTGCGCGACCCGATTATGGGTTACTCGGCGGAATACCACACCGAGCAGTTCCGGTTTGTGGCCAACCGGAGGGCGCGCACCGTAGGGCTGGAAGAGCCGTTCCCGGGGGCGAAAAACGTCTCGCCCTGGCTGGACGAGCAAGCCACCATGCGCAAGGAGAAGAACTTCTTTGAGACCCGGGTGATTGAATACCAGACCGGCGCTCAGCTGGAGTGGTAAGCAGGTAGGGGGGGGGCAGAGCTGTCCGATATGTCGGGCAGCTCCGGTAGGGTTATTTCCGCGCCATGGCTTCCAGCATCCGGTTCACTGCGTCCAGGTGCTCTGGCTCGTTGTGGCTCATGCCCTGGAAACAGGCGCAGATCTCCAGGAAATCCTTCAGCTCGGTGCGCTGGGCCATCATCATCAGCCGCTTGGTCAGCCGCGTTGCCTTGGGCGGCTGGCTGGCCCGTTCACCGCGGCAATCACCGGCACCTCCACCGCCTGCATCGCCAGGGGAATACGCTGGATACCCTTGCGATAGCGCTCTGCACACTCAGCGGGATTGCCAGCGAAATCGCCGCTGCGGTTAGCCATATCGCGGATGTTGCCACCGGCACTGAACGCCGACCCCGCCCCGGTGATCACCAGCACGGATACGTCCTGGCAGTGGTTGACCCACTCTGCTGTGGTGACGATGTCATCAATCAGGTGGGAGCCTGTGAGGGCATTGCGCAGGTCGTGCCGGTTCAGGGTCAGCACGGCCACCCCGTTTTCCAGAGTGAGCAGGGCATCCGTAAGTTGGGGCAAGCTGGCCATCGTGGAGTCCTTGTTCTGTAAATTTACAGCGATTGTCTCGCTATGATTGGCCCATGCCAAGAACCTTCGACCGCCTTGGCCAAGGCCCGTGCTGCATGGACTAACAAACAGTGGAGTTATACGAACCCGTTCGCAAAACTCCGGGGAAATGCATGGGAAATGTTAGTAACCTTCTGATATGTTTAGGATGTGGGGTTTTCAGGGGCGGAGTTATACGCCCCTGAGTAGGAGCAGGGGTGGCTCGAATCAGGGCGTATAACTCCGGCGGTAGCCGTGGTTCGTTTTCTTAGGTTGTTGTTTTTGTTTAGAAAAAATTAAAAATTTCGGGCGCGTTTTGGTTGGAATTATACGAATGCGGGATATACGAACTCGTTCGTAGAATTCACTGTTATGCATAGAGAGTTATGAGAGAACTCATCGAGATCGTTATCAAGGTTTTTGCTGCCTACCTGGTCTTTAGCACTTTGGGGAATTACATTCCGCTTGCTCTGGTTCCAGACGCATTTAGTGGCCAACATTCGCCACACATTTGGTTCCTTGCTGCAGGCGTCTCTGTGCCAATCGTTATCGGCATGGTTTTGTGGCTCAGAGCGCCAAAGATCTCCAAGGCTGCTCTTTCCTCAGAAGCCAGCGGGCCTGTCATCCCAGAAAGCGGTGTCGTATCTGCTGGCGTGTTTTTAATTGGCGTTTATTGGTTCGTTCGCTCTGTAAGTGTGCTGCTGACTCAAGTGGGCTCTCAGGTGTCGATAAACTATGGTTGGTGTGTGGTTTTGGTCTTGTCTGTCGGTCTGATTCTCGGTAACAGCTTTATCGCCAAGATGTTCCGAAAGATTCGTGCTGCGGGCAACAATGCATAACCAATCGCTTAAGTACGTTCCCGGCCTGACGGCCGTCCACCGGACGTCCCTGACGGGCCGCCGCTTAGCTTCGCGTTAGCACCAAAAAGTTCAGATATGGCAAAGGTTAAGAAAAAGCTCACTCCGGCTCAAAAGAGAGCAAAGAAAGCCGCGAAGGCAGAGCGGCAAAGGAAGTACCAGTGGGTCTTTATGAACGGTAAGCAAGTCAGAATCAAGCGGCCACCAACCGTGGATGGTATGCCTGTAGATCAGTTCATCCAGGAGAATGCTGATCCGATCTGGCTCCATCAGAACGAGTTGTGGGAGCTGATGCCAGTTGAAGACGCACTTTTTGGCCCAGAGCCGTCTACCGAATTAGATGCAACAGAAGACGAAGACGGATTACCATTTTGACTTTAGCCGCAGGTGTTCAGTTGAGCAGTGCTAACCAGTCATTCCAGTACGTTACGGGCCTAACGGCCCTCCACCGGACGGCCTTTTCTCCGCTTCGCTACGCAAAGGCCGCCGCTGAATATTGGCGTTAGGTCGAAAAAGGGGGGCAGAAATCTGCCCCCCCACTTGGTGTTAAGCTCTTACCAAGAAGCAAAAGCAGCTAGAGTTTTTTGGGTAGACCTGCTTCCCTGACCTCCAGTGCTTGAACGACTTGCAAAACACCCAACGAAATCCAGCTGGTGCTGGAAAAGGTGGCGTTGCCATTTCGTTTCTCCAACGGAGTTCCTTGACACCAGCCAACTTACCAACCAGAATTACGTCGCTGAACGTGTCTTCCTGGGAAATTGGTCCGGCCTTCCTTTGGGCAACTCCAAGCACCCGTGGAAGATCTCTAAAAGCGTCAATGTCTGCAAACATTGGCGCTTTTTTCATA
This sequence comes from Marinobacter sp. L-46, assembly GCF_056859535.1. NCBI lineage: Bacteria > Pseudomonadati > Pseudomonadota > Gammaproteobacteria > Pseudomonadales > Marinobacteraceae > Marinobacter > Marinobacter sp. L-46. The sequence goes on along the minus strand of NZ_JBSXOP010000023.1, from coordinate 1,692 downwards.
CTGTATTCAATTGCTGTTTCCATTCTTAAGCATCTGCTCTACGTACTTCTTACCTTCAGTAGTAACTTTAAAGCTTTTACGTGCTTGCTTTGAGGTACCTGACTTTTTTAGCTGGACTATCAACTGTGGCTTTGTCTTTTTCAGGTTCTCAAATGCGCGACTAGCATTGCTTATCCCGTGTCCCATATGTTTTAGTCGCGTGTTTACGCCTTGAGTTTCGATGCTCGTAAGCCCTTCGTGAAACTGCATCCAGTGAGCTACGACCAGAGCTTTTTCCGCATCCGAAGCTGGCTGAGCGACGGCATAAAATTCTGCAACGTCATCGAATGAGATTTCGTTGTCACTGTTTTCGTTATTGACGTCTTCGATGATTGCTTGATTCGTAGCAGGCGACTTATCTGAAGAGCTTATTTTTATAGAAAAATGGTCGCTCACCCAGTTGAGAACCCTTCTTACGGCATCTTCGTCGAGGCCTCTTAGTGCATCAGCGACGCCCCTCATGGCCTCGAGTTCCTTTAAAGGATCTGGTGTTTGACTCATACTGATCACCTGTTCTTCGTCTATACTTTGGTCAGTATACTCTGTATTTGAGTGCCGTCAATAAGTCTGTGAAAAAAAGTACAAGATGTATGTGTCTGTGTGTCATGAGTGGGTATGAGATTGCCTAACAAGTCAATCAAGTTCGTTCCGGCCCTGACAAGGGCCTCCACCGGACGCCCTTGTCAGGGCGCCGCTTATTTTCGCGTTAAAGGTAGGCAAGGAGTCATGGCACGGAAGCGATTTCTGGATGGAACACTAAGACTCGACGATCTTTCGGAAGTCACTGGTCTACGCATAACCCAAGTGGCAACTGGAACAGGCAGAGCTTTTCGAGTAATTGCATTACCGGGTGAGGAAATTGTTTACTGGTCGTTCTGGCGCGGAAAAGTAAACCGCTTCGCTAGTAAACAAGCGGAAGAGCTGAAGGTCCCTGTCGATTTTGAATCACACCTTTATGGGCAGTCACTGAAATTTAAATACCGGTATGAGCCTAGCGAGTACATTTTTGGCGGGCTTTTTTGTATGGCGACTGCTGGTTTATTTCAGGTAGATACGGACAGCTCAAACGCAATGGTCGCGTTGTTCAGTGGGGTAGGCCTCTTTCAATTCGTGCAAGCATACAGGGCAAAAACAGCCCTCAAAAACCTTTAACAAGACGCAGCAGTACGCGGCCGATGGCCGCCGGACGCCCTTTCCATGGCTCCTTCGTCGCCATTCCAAGGTCGCCGCTGTGCTTAGCGTTAGCTGGGTAGTGCGTTGTGCCTTTTGGTTGGCTCGGTGGTGTTGGCCTTGGGCTTATACTGGCAGCAAATCCGGCAATTCCCGTGGTTTGCCAAGGCCGTCGGAATCCGCGGCGAGTGGGTAGCCAAAATCAGCCAGTGGCGTTGGCATAAAGGTGAGTGTTTGCCGGAACCAGGTGTCCGTCGAAACCTGGTTCCTTGCTTACCTGCTAATCTGAGGTCCAGGTTCATTCGCCGCATTGTCGGTGGTAGTTTTACTCAGGGTGCATCGGCTAGCCCGGATTTCTCATAGTGCTCCAACAACCTTCGCAGACCAAGCCTGGTAGTGCCAGATCCGAGTGGTCATGGTCGAAGTTGGCGATTATTTAGCCAGTTTCCGGCATTCAGGCACAACTCCCCCTTTCCCCCATTG